>SKLB01000337.1 GCA_007123465.1 Spirochaetales bacterium | reverse complement strand
TCGGGATCGGCGGACTCCATGATGCGCCGCTTTTCGCCGATCATCTTGACGATTTCATCCACCGAAACACCGATCAGAATTACCACCCCCAGCACCGCAAACTCAAGCTGAGTGGCAATACCGGCTATGTTGATCGAATTGTAGAGAATTCGTACGATCGCAGTGCCTATGAGTACACCCGCAATGTTACCTTCACCGCCACGCAAGCTGATCCCCCCGACCACGCAGCCGGCGATCGCGTACAACTCGTACATCTGTCCGGATGCCGACGGTTGCACCGTGTTCAGATCGAGCGAGAACAGAAGCCCGGCCAGTCCGGCAAATCCGGAAGAGATCATATACGCGATAATGATGACGCGGTGAGTGTGGATGCCGCTGTAGCGTGCAGCGCGCTCGTTGTTGCCGAGAGCCAGCAGATGGCGGCCGTATACCGATTTATTCAGCACAAAAGCCAGAATAACCGCCAGTATCAGCAGGATCATAAACGGCATCGGTATCGACCAATCCACAATAAACTGCGGCGGGGTTCCGGGCCAGAAAGTCTGCGGGAAGCGCGACTTCACCAGGTTCTTCAGCCCAACAAATCCGGTACCGTAACCTTGAGTCATATCACCAACCACAAATCGTGCCATGCCACGGTAGATGAACAGACCGCACAAGGTTACCACAAAAGGCTGAACGCGAATCTTGGTAATGAACAGCCCGTGCGCCAGCCCCAGCAGCAGCGAAAGCCCGAGCATCAGCAGCAGGGTGAGCCCCACCGACACTCCCTGACGCGCCATCAGATAGGCGGAGAAGGTGCCGATCATCGCCACAACCGAGCCCATCGACAGGTCGATGCCTCCGGTGATGATAACAAACGCGACGCCAAGACTGAGGATGCCGAAGAGGCCGGTCCAGCGCAGCACGTTGCGTACGTTGTACGGACTCAAGAAGCGTACATCGACTATCGTCGTGATCGCCACAATAGCAACCAGCAGGATGCTTATTCCTGCTATTCGTTTCATATTAACCATGTCGTGTAGTCTCCGTTGCGAGTTTTAGAACGTTTTCTTCGCTGAATTGATCGGGCAGCAGTTCCCCGGTTACTGTACCTTCGCACATCACGGCGATCCGGTCGGCAATGCTGAGAACTTCCTGCATCTCACTGGAAATCACCAGCATTGCCACGCCGGACTTGGACAGCCGCTCCATGAGTTTATACACTTCTTCTTTTGCCACAACGTCGATACCGCGGGTCGGTTCATCCAGCAGCAGAACGCGCGGTTCCATTGACAGCCACTTGCCAAGAACAACCTTCTGCTGGTTGCCGCCCGACAAGGTCTCCGCAATCTGGGTCAGATCGTGCAGGCGAATGTCCAGTTTCGTTACCATCTCCGCGGAAACGCCGCGCGCCTGCTTTGCATCGATGACACCGAATTTGGAAAGGCGGTCCTTCAGGCCGGGCAGCGCGATATTGTTCATGACATCCATCTCGGTCACCAGCCCGTGCAGTTTGCGGTCCTCGGGCACAAGCAGCATGCCGGCACGAATCGCGTCTATCGGATCGCTGATTTTGACCTCTTTTCCGTCTAGCAGGATTTTCCCTTCCCAGGGTTGATCTACACCGTAGAGCGCCTGGGCAAATTCGGTTCTGCCGGCCCCGACCAGACCCGCCAGTACCAGAATCTCGCCCGCGTGGACTTTGAGGTTAATCGGTTTACCCGGCTGCTTGGGAACAATGAAGTCGCGCACCTCGAGCCGTACCTGATCGCTCACGGTGTGTTTGATCGCGTAGAACTTCTCCAGGTCCCGGCCAACCATCAAACGAATCAGCGCTTCCTTGGTTATCTCATCCGCGCTCAGCTCTCCGGTCACCTCACCGTCGCGAAGCACCACAACACGATCGGCAACGTGTTTGACCTCACCAAGCCGATGCGAGATGTAGATCACGCTGAAGCCGTGGTCCTTCAAGTCCTTTATCACCGCAAATAACCGTTCGGTCTCAGGTCCGGACAGGCTGCTGGTGGGTTCGTCAAAGATCACGACCTTGGCGTTGATCGATAATGCCTTGGCGATCTCGACCAGCTGCTGTGATCCGATAGTCAGGTCGCGGACCAGCGTGGAAGCAGGCATATCAAGTCCAACCTTCTTGAGCAGCTCCTCGGTTTCTGCCTCGCTTGTGGCCTTATCCACCGTGCGGACAACCTGTTTCACGCCTCCGAGTCCCTTGACGAGCTTCTCGCGTCCGAGGAACACATTGTCCGCGATAGTCAGATTGCTACAGAGATTAAGCTCCTGATGCACCAGGGTGATGCCAAGCTCCAGCGCGCGGTCGACCGTGCCGATTCTCACTTCCGCGCCGTTGACCTTGATAGTTCCGCTACTCTGGGAATCAACGCCGGCCAGGATCTTCATCAGGGTGCTCTTACCGGCGCCGTTCTCTCCAACCACCGCCAGAACCTCGCCGCGACGAAGAGCAAAATCGACATCCTTTAGCGCCTGAACGCCGGGGAATACCTTGCATATTTTACTCGCCTCAATTACGAAGCCGTTATTGTCTTGTGCAACATCCTTCGCCCCATCGGCCGGCACCTGGCCCTGCCGTTGGGCAGAAGTACTGTCTGATACGATACGCTGATCCGACACAGCGGGCTCCTTGTTCTTCCTGCGATACAAATTGGGGCAGGGTCAAAAAGACTGGCCATGTGCCAGTCTGATCCCGCCCGACAAGTTACGCTTGAATGCGGCACCCGCAGCAGAGTGCGGGTGCCAAAGACCTAAAGATAGATCCCTACGGTTGATCGATTCCCAGTTCGTCGAGGAACTGACGACCGTCCGCAAGTTGTTGGCGGAACATGTCCCATACCTCGTCGATATTCTCCTGGGTGATTACCGGCGCGGGAACATTGATAAACTGGTCATCCGGAATCCCGGGATCCTGGCCATGGGCAATCTTGGCCAGAACTTCTACGCTCTTGTAGCCGTACATGAACGGATCCTGCGCCATGCTGGCGTAGACGTAGCCATCCTTGATTCCCTGCAGTACTTCTTCTTCCTGATCAAACGCTACGATGACGAACTCGCCCATGACGCCGGCGTCCCGTGCCGCGCTGATAATGGCCGGAGTGCTGTAACTCCACAGCCCGATCATCAGGTCCAGTCTCTCGCGGTGGCGCAGGATTGCATCTTCGGCGTTGGATTTGGCGCGGATCGGGTCACCAGCATCCACAATGGTGTCAATCAGAGTCCACTTCCCGCCGCCGAGTGCGATATCGGGGCGGTCCGGGGTCATAGTGCCGGGGTAGAAGAACGCATCGGGCTCACCGTTAAGCTCATCGATAATTCCCTGACGGCGCTCGATAGCGTTCTGCGCATCAAGGCGGCCAACGCTGACGATGAAGTTACCGCCGTCCGGCAGCGCCTCGCGAATGACCCCGCCCGCGGTGCGGCCGGCCGCGTAGTTGCTCATGCCGACGAAGGTGAGACGGTTACTGGCCGGGGCATCGCTGTCGTGAGTCACGATGGGTACTCCCATGTCAATGATCTCGTTCAGAAACGGAGCCAGGTTGTCGGGATCGGTCACACTGATGGCGATTCCGGCTACCTCGCGAGCAACCATGGCTTCAATGAAGCGTCGCTGCTCTTCGGGAAGTCCGCCCGGAGGCATGAAGAACTCCGCGTTCACTCCGAACTCCTGTGCAGCCTCTTCGACGCCCGCTGCAGCGTAGACCCAGAACTCATACGGCCCGTTACTCATGAATGCAACGGTCGGCATCTCGTCAACCGCTGCTTCTCCGCGCCCGCCGGCCCACGACATTGCCGTGAACGCAAGCAAGAGCACAAGAGCGAAAACACACATCTTTGACTTCATTACAAGTCCTCCTTGGATTAGGTAGCATACCGCAAGAACCTTGCGGTTGTCCGATAACTTACATGATTATCAACCGAAGATGGGATTATGTCAACAAAACGATTGAATTATCGGTGAGGATTGATCGGTAGCCAACATTTTTACAACTGTTCGGCCCTGCTCGATCAGACAGAACGTGTGCAAGGGGGTCAAACGATGATCAGCTCGATATCGAGCTCGCGTATGAGATCCTGCTGCTCTTCAGAGATGCCGCTATCGGTTATAACGGTTGTGAACTCGCTCAACTCCGCATAGTGGGCGGCACGGACTTTGCCGAACTTGCTCGAGTCGGCCAGAAGAATCCTGCACAGAGAGGAGTCGATTGCCGCTCGTTTGTTGGGGACGGCGTAGGGGCTGGAGCAGGTGACTCCAAGCCCGGGTGAGACCCCGCCGGCGGCAAAGAAGCCCTTGTTTGCCCTGTTGCGTTTGATCAACTCCGCGCCGTCGTGGCTCTCGAACAGTAGCGTGCCCGGGTGAAAATAGCCGCCCGGAAATATGATGGTACAATTCGGCTTCTTGTAGATCTCCACCAGCACGTTCAATGTGTAGCAGAGTACGGTAACCGGGAAATCAGACGGAAGGAATGTTGCCAGGCGCTCGGTAGTAGAGCCCGAATCGATGATGATGATGTCATCGGGTTCGATCAGCGCAGCGGCCTTGCGGGCGATGCGCGCCTTCTCCGATTGGCGTCTTTTTCCTTCGGTTGGCAGGTGATAGTGGTGATCGGGCGATTCGTGGCCGTCGGCAGCACCGTCCTCGTTGTAGATTGCGCCACCGTGGAAACTCTCAACCAGATTTCGCTCTGCCAGAAGCCGAATATCTCTGCGAATTGTCATCTGCGACACATCCAGAGCCTCGGACAGGCGTTTAATAGATTCAGCATTCTTGTGCTTCAGAATCTGAAGGATCTCGTCCAGTCGTTTATTTCTCTTGTCCACAAGGCTGCTCCGATGTCACACTGCGCTCAAAAGGATACCCGGTTTTCGCCCGAATTGCAACAATCGATTTGTCGATAACGATCGTATCGTCGAAGAAAAGCACCGAGGCTGTTTGCGCTTTAACAGAATTTGTCCGTTGCCGCTTGCTATCCGGATATTACCGTTGTACCATTGGGCATTCATGGGCATTCACGCTCATCTATAGATGCAACCAGAGGAAGGGGAATCTATGAAACAGTCAGTATCGCAGTGGGGAACGCACGACGGACGTGCAGTTCTCTGCTACAATCTCGAGAATGACAACGGCCTTTCGCTGGCGCTGCTTTCCTACGGTGCAGCGCTTGCCTCCGTTCGCTTTCCGGACGCTACCGGGCAGTCGGGCGAACTCCTGCTGAGTCCTGCTGATCTGGAGGGCTTCAAAAAGAACAGCGCCTACTTCGGCGCCACAATCGGCCGCTGTGCCAACCGGATTGGCCGGGGCTCTTTTGTCCTCGATGGTGAACGTTACCAGCTCGCGGTCAACAACGGTCCCAACCATCTGCACGGAGGAGTGTGTGGGTTCGACAAGCGCGTCTGGGACTCGGAGGTTGAGCAGACCGAAACAGCGCTGCGCGTGCGATTCACGCGCAGCAGTAGTGATGGAGAAGAGGGCTATCCGGGAGAGCTTGCGGTTGCGGTCGAGTATCTATTGAGCAACGACAATCAGCTCACAATCAATTACCGGGCTCAGAGTAGCCGCAGGACGCCGGTAAACCTGACCAACCACGCCTACTGGAACCTGAACAAGCCGGGCAGCACGGACATTCTGGATCACGAGCTGCGACTCTACTGTTCCGCCTATATTCCGGTAGATGAGACTCTGATACCCACTGGCGAAATAGCGCCGGTATCCGGCACTGCGATGGATTTCCGCTCTGGCAGGCGCATCGGCGAGCGTATGGCGGAGGTTCCGGGGGGCTACGATCACTGTTTTGTGGTGGAGCGTTCCGACACCGAACTGGCCCCGGTTGCCGAGTTGCGTTCGCCCGGTAGTGGGCGGGTGATGACGGTGGCTTCCAGCATGCCGGGGGTCCAGTTCTACAGTGGCAATTTCCTCGATGGAAGCAGCCGCGGTGCGGACGGCGCAGCATTCGAGAAGCACGGCGGGCTTTGCCTCGAAACGGAGTTCTTTCCCGACGCCGTCAACCAGCCCGCCTTCCCGAGCGTTATACTCGAACCGGGCCATCCCTATAGGCACACGACGGTCCACCGTTTCAGTGTAGAGCGGTAGCAGGGGGCTGCTCGAGCGCGCTGGCAGACTATTTGTTGACAAACTAACGGATTTACGTTAGAATACGATCATTCATAGAGAAGTTGCGATCAT
>SKLB01000037.1 GCA_007123465.1 Spirochaetales bacterium | reverse complement strand
GAGGATTGCGAGCTCGATCTCGGGAAACCGCTCGAGCTCGGCGGTGAGGAGCTCAATCAATCGTTCACCGACACGCTGCGGCGCACTCGCACTCATATCCAGAGCCTACGCGTTTCGGGGCTTATGGTCCAGCGGCGGGCGTGCGCGCTGTTGCCGCTACAGCGTGCCGGCTATAACGTACTCGAGCTCACTGAGGGCGCGCTCGAGTTGGTAGCGCGACTCCAGCACCGCGGCGTGCGCCTCTATGCGCGCGAGTTCGGCGGTCAGTTTAGCCTCGCGACTGATGGTCTCGCTCTGATGCGCGGCCCGCGCGCTGCGGGCTCGCTCGTCGGCGTGCGCGGCTTCAGCTGCACGGCGCCGGCGTGTTGCATCGGCGCTGTGCACCGCCGCCAGTGCCCGCTGGACCGCCGGCACAAGCGAGCGGCTGTATTCCGCGGCGCCGCTGTGGGCCAGTTCAGCGGCGAGCTCGGCTTGCTCGATCCGGCCGGCGCTTTGTCCGCCGTCGAACAGCTGCAGTTCTCCGGCAATGGTAAGCCGCCACTCCCAGTCGGCATTCTCGCGCCAGCGGTCTTGAATCGCGGGGAGCCTCCTGCTGGTTGCCTCCAGATTGAACTCCAGTCCAACCTGCGGCAGCAGATTACGTTGCGCGCGGGCGGCAGCCGCGGCAGCTTCGGCACGCCGGGCTTGCAGATAGTGCGCGGCGAGGCTCGGAGACTCGAGCATGGCGCGTTGGGTCAGCTCAGCCTGGTCCAGTTCGGGTACATCGCTGCGAAAACCCGATGTCAACTGCGAGGCTTGCGGTCTGTCTATGCGGCAGAAGAACGCCAGCCCTTCGCGGGCGCTGCCCCCGGACTGCTCCGCCTCGATCAGGCGCGCGGAGAGCTCAGCCTGCAGCGCCTGTGCTTCGAGTACCGCTTCGGCAACCAGACGTCCCTCCTGGTATCGGGCACGCCGGTCGGCCACCACCTGGTCTACCAGTTCAGCCATCTCGCGTAACAGAATCTGTGACTCCTCGGCAAAGCGCGCCGCGAAGTACAGCTCGCGTACCTCGAGACGCAGCTCGTGCTCGGTCTGCTGCAGCTCGACCTGCCGCGCTTGCTGCTCGAAGCGCGCAGCCTCGATTGACCGCGAAATCCTTCCCCAGGTGAAAACCGGCTGGCGCAGCGTTGCGGTGGCCCCGTACACCGTACTCGGCAGGTCGAGGTCGATATCGAGCGGCTGTGCCGGAATAGGGATCGGCTGTGTTGGCAGTGAAGGGCCGAATTCCCCCGGCTCAATCACCGTCACGGCACCTGCGGGCAGCTCGAAGCTCTCGGATGAGTAGCCGAGCCTGCTGGCGCTCAAGCGCAGCGCTACGCTCGGGGCGCGTTGGGCACGCGCCGTGCGGTACGCGGCCCGGCTCTGCAGAACGTTCAGCCTGCCGCGCCGCGCTGCATCGGAGTCCCGCAGCGCACGCGCCACCAGGTCTTCCACGCTGAGCTCGACCGCGTACGGTTGGTCTGTATCCAGCCCGGCCGCGGCTTGCTGGGCAGCGGACTGCGGCGCAGCAAACAGCAGCGCAACCCCCGCGAGCACTATTGTCAGCCCATTAGTGAGACCGCGTGGCGCAACGCCGCCGGTAGCGCCGCCACTGTTGCCGTCACCGTCTCCGTCTTCGGGGCTACGCTGCCGCTCGATGAAGCGTTCGATGGCATAGTATAGTGTGGGTATCAGTGCCAGGGTTATCAGCGTTGAGCTGAACAGACCGCCAACCACGGCGCGCCCAATCGGGTAGCGCAGCTCGGCGCCAACACCGATTCCAAGCGCCATAGGTAGCAGTGCCAGCAGCGTGGTGGCTGAGGTCATCAAAACCGGCTTGAGCCGTGTCTTGCCGCCGCGGATAACCGCGGCCCTGAGATCAATGCCGCGCCGGCGCAGGATATTCATGTAGTCTATCAGCACAATAGCGTTGTTGACCACCAGCCCCACCAGCAGAATCGCGCCCACAAACGACAGAATGTTGAACGTTGAATTGGTGATGATCAGCGCCGCCACCAGACCGATAATTGCAAACGGAACCGAGAACATCACAATCAACGGATCGACAAACGATTCAAACTGGCTCGCCATCACCATATACACCAGTAACGCGGCCAGCAGCAGGGCAAAGAAGAGGCTTTCAAAGCTCTCCTGCATCTCTTCGGCGGCGCCGGTGAAGTTCACCGTTATCCCGGCGGGCGGTTCTCCCATTGCCTCAACTCTGGTCTGGATGTCGTTCATCACCCTGTTCAGCGCTCGTTCTCCGGTGAGGTTGGCAAGAACGTTGACGTTCCGCGCACGGTCCAGACGGCGGATCGCGTCGGGCGCGATATCCTCGCGGAAGTCCACCACGTTTTCTATCGGGACCCGATTCCCCTCGGGGGTACGAAAGAAAATGCTGCGCAGGGCGTCACGGTTGTTGCGGTCCTGTTCGCGCAGCATCAGCCAGACGTCGTAGCGCGATTCATGTTCGCTGAAGCGCGAGACCTCGCTGCCGTGATAGGCGGTGCGTATGGTCTGTGCCACCTCCAGCGGCCGCAGTCCGCGCCGCACCGCTTCACTGCGCCGCAACCGCAGTTGCAGCTCGCGCGCGCCGTCGCGGGTATCGGTCCTTACGTTGCGTGCCCCGGAGACATCCGCCACAGCCTGGCGCACGCGTTCGCCGTAGCGACGCAGCTCATCAAAGTCATCGCCGGTCAGCTCGACAACCAACGGGCTGGTCACACCGCTCGCGGACTGGGCAATTGCAGCCATCCCCTGGATTTCAACGTTGTAGTCCAGATCCATCAATTCGCGGCCGATCCTGCGGTCGATCTCATTGGTGATAGTCCAGATATCGCGCCGCCGTGTCTGCACGTCGGCGAGCCTTACGTGAACCGTCGCGGCGTTGTTGCCGCGGCCGCTGCCACCGCCCTGCAGCATTGCGCCGCCGCCAATAACCGATGAGAGCGCCACGATGTAGCCGTCGGACTCTTCGCGGATGATGCTTTCGACCTCGTTTACCCGCCGGGCGGTGGCCGCGGCACTCGAGTCGATACGGGTGCGGAAGTTAACCACAAAGCTGCCCTCATCGGCCTCCGGCAGGAACTCCATTCCCAGCAACAATATCGAGGCGACCGAGAGCGCCAACAGCAGAACGGCCGATACGATCACTACTGCAATGTTTGACAACGCCCACTCCAGCAGCCGCTCGTAGCCGTCATCCAGCGTTCGCAGCACCCGTTGGACACGCGCAGCCACGCTGTTTAACAGCGCGGAGCGGCTTTCAATTTCCAGATCCGCCAGTGACAGCTCGGCGTCCTGCCGGTCGGCACCCGTCTGCAGCCTGGCGGCATCGATGCGCAGGAAGCGCGAGCACAGTACCGGCATCAGGCTTATTGCAGCGGCAAGCGAGATAAACAGTGAAAACGCAATCGTTAGCGAGAGATCCTCGAACAGGATACCGGCGATGCCCTCAACGTAGAGCATCGGCAGGAATACCGCCATCGATGTGAGAGTCGAGGCGGTGATTGCAGTCGAGACCTCCTCGGCACCGCTTACTGCGGCCTCAAAGCGGTCCAGTCCGTTGAGCTGCTTTCGGTAAATCGATTCCAGTACAACGATCGAGTTATCAACAAACATTCCAATTGCCAGCGTAATCCCCATCAGCGATGTAATGTTGAGCGTCATTCCACCGAAGTCGATAAGAGTAAAGGTCGACACCACTGCAACGGGGATCACAAGCGAGATTATCACCGTGCTGCGCAGGTTGCGCAGAAAGACAAGCAGGACGAATATCGCAAGAATACCGCCCTGCCAGGCTGCGTTGACCACTCCGCCGATAGAGTCGCGCACCTGATCGGCCTGGTTGACCTGCACATCTATCTGCAATGATGGAGGTAAGCTGCGCTGCAGGATGTGCAGGCGCCGGAGCACCTCATCGTTTACATCAACGGTATTGTAACCGGGTTGCTTGTGCACCTCGATCCGCAGCCCCTCGCGGTCTGCCGCGCGTACAAACTCCTGTTGCGGCTTGAAATCCATCTCGATTGTAGCAAGATCACCGAGAAAGATCGGCACACCCGCGCGTGATGCAACCAGCACCTGCTCGATATCCGTAACCGATTCAAACTCGCCGATGGTGCGCAGCGAAAGCTCGTAATCTCCCAGTTCCATGCGGCCACCGGGCAGCGTCACGTTCTCGCCCTCGAATGCCCGCAACACCTCGCTGACCGCAACCGCGTGTCGTCCCAGAGCATCGAGATTGAGACGCACCATAACGGCGGCTTCGCGCCCGCCAAATAGATCCACCTGGGCCACCCCTGCCACGCGTTCGATCTGCGGCGAGACCCGGTCTTCCACCAGACGCCGAACATCCATCCCCTCGGTGCTCGACAGGACATTGAGCTCCAGTGTGGGATAGAGTCCGCCCTCAAACTTGAACAGCTGCGGCCGTTCGGCACGCGGCGGCAGCGTGTCTTCGATTGCGTTGAGCGCCTCGCGGACATCGATCAGGGCCATGTCGATATCGGTGTCCGATGCGAAGTTCATGCGCACCGTCGAGAGACCCTCACGCGATGTGGAGTTGATGTGTTCCAGACCGTTGATACCCGAAACCGCGTCCTCGATCTCGACTGTTACATCGGATTCGACCTCAAAGGGCCCGACCCCCGGATACGGGGTGAACGCAACTATAGCCGGCAGGGTAGCTTCGGGAAACAGCTCCTGCCCGATGCGGTTCAGCGATATGACGCCTATTGTAAACAGGCCCGCGAAAATCATGACCACCGTAACCGGCCGCTGAACCGAGAATGCCGCAATGCTCATGAGCCGTTTGCACCGCCCTGAGCAACGCGTCGCACCGTCTGTCCGTCTTCGAGGAACGCGTTGCCGCGTACAATGACTTCAAGGTCATCCTGGTGCTCCCACGCGCCGAGTCCGCCGCGCAGTTCTACCATGCCGTCCTGCTCGATACCCGGCTCAACCTCCACCATATGCGCCGTACCGTGTGATTCGTCCGATTCGCTGTCATGGCCAGGCTCAAACAGGAAAACAACCGCCTGGCCCCGGCGGCGCACAACGGCTGTGCGCGGTACCGTGAGCGCGTCGGCGGCCTCGCGCACGATGACGTAGGCGTTAACGAACATGCCGCCGCGCAGCTCACCGAGCGGATTATCGATCAGAGCCTCGATCATGAAAGCGCCCGACTCGGGCGTCACGGTGCGGCCAACCCGGCTCACCTGCCCGTGGTATTCAATATCATCTCCGAGCGCCGACGGCACTACCGCTACAGCTATTGCCGCGCCCGAACGGTCAAGCTGGATAAAGCGGCCGTAGTGGCGTTCGGGAACCGGTAACTCGAGCTTGATTCGCTGATCGCCCACCAGTATTGCAACTGCAGTGGCCGTATCAACGGTGTCACCCACGGCAACCGGCAGTTCGGCCACAGTTCCGCTAACCGGCGCGGTTACCCGCGCATCGCCGGCGCGCAGACGTGCAAGCTCCCAGCGGTTCTCTGCGGCCTGGAGGTTGGCCTCGAGAGCCTCGATCTCCTCCTCGGTCGCGCCGTCTTCCAGCATTGTTAGTTCACGGCGCGCGTTCTCCACCGCGGTGTGCGCCCGCGCCACCTCGTTCTCGGTCTGCTCGAACTCACTGCGTGAAATCACATCATCCGCAAACAGAGATCTGGCACGTTCGAAAGCGTTTTCTGCGACCCGCAGGTCTTCTTCGGCCTGCGCCACCGTTGCGCGGGCGGATTCCAGTTCCTGCCGGCGGGCACCGCGGCGGGCATGCCGCAATTCGGCCGCCGCGGCGTTGCGGGCAGCCTCCGCCTGGCGCATTTCCAGTTGCACCGTCCGGTCGTCGATGCTCACAAGGATGTCATCGCGCTCAACCAGTTCGTTCTCGCGCACGTGCACGTGTTCTACGCGGCCGGCAAGCTTTGGCAGCACTGCGGTGTGGCGCTCAGCCCGCAGCGTACCGGGGTAGCGCAACCGCTCGCGCAGCGTGCGATACTCGATGGCAACGCTGCTCACCGCGGGGGCCGCCGCCGGCTCCTCGGGATCCAGAATAGCCGTCACTACCTGCAGCAGCGGTATACCGAGAAAAACAAGCAGCGCCGCAATGGCGCCCCACAGCAGCCGCCGGCCGGCGGTAGTCACTGATGCCTCCTGTTATGTCTCAAGGATAGTGCGAGATCCGCGCCGCAGCAAGCCCGTGCGCGCAAAACCCGGGCAATATTTTCCTTTGTCCGATGCAGGAACCGTGCTATTATTGGGTGCTTCAAAAATGACCCAGCTACGAGAGTGAGGAGGGAAACGCATGGCTTCGGTAGAGTATCCTTTATTTCGCAAGGATGATGTAAACGGATTCTGGGCCCTGTTCCAGAACAACCTGGCAAACTTCGCCTGGCTGTCGATTACAATGGTCGGTATGGGGTTCCCGCCGGCGATTGTATTCGGACGCATGATCCCCGGCGCAGCAATCGCTGTTGCGGCCGGCAACTTCTACTACGCCAACATGGCCAAGCGTCTGGCAATCAAGGAAGGACGCACAGACGTAACCGCGCTCTCGTACGGCTTGAGCACTCCGGTTCAGTTCATCTACATGGTGATCATCGCCGGTGGCGCGCTCTCTATTACCAGAGACCACGAGACCGCCTGGCAGATTGCGGTTGCCGCCTGCGTACTGGGCGGGCTGATCGAGGTGCTCGGCGGTTTCATAGGACGGGCGGTCAGAACATTTCTGCCGCGTGCCGCCATGCTCGGTGCCCTGGCCGGTGTGGCGCTGACCTTCATTGCCGGTGAGCTCTTCTTCAAGACCTTCGCTGCACCGATTGTAGGTTCGGTGGTGCTGGTGATTATCATGATCGGACTGATCTCGCGTGCGGCAATGCCGTTCAAGATCCCTTCAGCGCTGCTGGCGATTGTACTCGGTACCGTGCTGGCCTACCTGCTGGGTGTATCGGATCCGGCAAACGTAGCCGCTGCAGCCGGCGATCTGGGAATCTACATCCCGCTGCCAACGCTGGCCGCGTTCCAGGGGCTTGGCCTGCTGTTCGGCGAGTATTCCTACCTGCTGGCGGTTATCATCCCGATCTCGGTCTACAACTTTGTTGAGACGATGAACAACGTCGAGGCGGTTTCGGCCCTCGGTGATGATTACGATGTCAGGGAATCGCAGTTTGCAGACGGCGCCGGAACTATTCTGGGCGCGCTGTTTGGCGGCATTCTGCCCACCACCGTCTACATTGCCTCGGTAGGCGCCAAGGAAATGAACGCCGGCCGCGGTTACTCGATCCTCAACGGTGGGGTCTTCCTGGTAGCCGCAGCGCTGGGCCTGGTAGGTGCGGTCTCGCGCATCATTCCGATTGAAGTCATCGCGCCGATCCTGGTCTACGTTGGTATTGTGATGGTGGCCAACGCCTTTATCAAGTCGCCGCATCGCCACGCGCCTGCGGTAGCGCTGGCAATGATCCCGTACTTCGCCAATTACCTGGGCACGCGCATAAACCGTGGCGAGATCGACGCTTTTCCGGCCGGTGCAGCCATACTTCACGACATCTCTCCGGCAATCATGCCGCTGACGCAGGGCGCCATGTTTACCGCACTGCTCTGGGGTGCAATCACGGTCTTCCTGATCGACAAGCAGTACAAGAAGGCCTCGGCAATCGGTCTGACGATGGCGGTAATGGCGGCCTTTGGCCTGATGCACGCACCGCGGCTGCAGTTCATGGGCGGAGGGCTGCAGAACGAGTTTGTCATCGGCTATCTGATCGTAGCCGTGTTCTGCTACGGGTTCAGCTACCTCAAAACGCCCGAGGTTACCCCTGACCGTTCCGAGACGGTTTCACAGAGCGGACAGCACCCGGTCTGATTATAGCGGGCCACCAGCAATGGTGGCCCGTCTGCAATACGTTGAACACCCCATGAAACTCTATCAGGGCTGGAAAGTCGCCATCGCCGGCATGGGAATCAACTTCCTGGTCGGTATCTCGTACGCCTGGAGCATCTACGCCCGCGGACTCAGCCGCGAGCTGGGCTGGTCGCAGGCCGAAACCGCCCTGCCCTACACGGTGTTCATTGTGTGCTACGCGGTCTCGATGGTGGCAGCCGGCAGAGCGCAGGACCGTCTGGGACCGCGGCCGGTTGTTACCGTTGGCGCGCTACTGGTGGGATCGGCGTTCCTCGTCAGCGCGTTTATGGTACGCCCGCTGCCGATGGCGCTTGTCTGGGGAGGTCTGTTTGGCACGGGACTGGCGGCGTGCTTCGGATCGGTCACACCGGCAGCTATGAAATGGTTTCCGCCGCGCAGTCGTGGGCTGGTTGCCGGAGTTGTGGTGACCGGCGTTGGCCTGTCGGCAATCGTCATGTCTCCGCTGGTGCACCTGCTGGTGCAGCAGAGCGTGACAACCGCCTTTGTGGTAAGCGGCCTCATGCTGATGGTCGGCACGCTGCTGCTATCACGCTGGGTCAGCAATCCACCGCAGCTCGATCAGCAGCAGTCGCACGACCCGCCGGAGATTCCATGGTACCGCGTGCTGCGAGACCGCCGCTTCGGGCTGTTGTGGCTGATGTTTCTGCTGTCGACCACTTCCGGGCTGACCTTTGCCACACATCTGGACCGCATAGCGCGGGTTCAGGCGTCTCTGCACGAGGGATTTCTGACGGTCTCCTTGTTTGCGCTGTTCAACGCTATTGGCCGGCCGGTGGGCGGCATTATCTCGGACCGCATCGGGCGCACCCGGTCTATGACGCTGACCTTTGTGTTCATGACTTTGATGCTGTTGCTGTCGCTGAGCGCGCACAACGCAGTCCTGCTTTCGCTGGCGGTGGCCATGATCGGTCTGGGCTACGGTACGATATTCAGCCTCTTTCCGGCCGCTACGGTCACGTTCTTTGGCGAGAAGCGTTTTGGACTCTACTACGGCCTGGTGTTCACTGCTATCGGCGGCGCCGGCATCTATCCGCTGCTGGCCGGGCACCTGTTTGACCGCCTGGGCAACTTCACGCTGGCGCTCGGCCTTCCGGCGCTATTCTGTGCCGTTGCGGCGCTGCTGTCGCTGCGCCTGTCGCGTTTGAATCCTCAGTAGAGTTCAACCGCCGACGCCTTGAACGTCACCCACAAGCGGCTTCCCGTGCGCAGCCGCAATTGGTCCACCGAGCGGTGCGTCACCGTCGACACAAGCCGGCAGCCGCAGTCGATCTCGACTCGCGCCAGCTCGCCGGCAGTCAACTCGACCGCGCGCACATCCCCCTGCAGTCGGTTCTGCGCGCTGGTGGCAGTCGCCCCGGTCGACAAAATGATGTCATCCATGCGGACCACCGCGGTGGTATATTGACCGCGGGCTGCCGGGCAGAAGATTTGCGGACCACCGCAGACCTGAAACCGCCCGATGTGCTCGTCTCCCGGATCGAGAGCCCAGCCGCGCAGGATGTTGACGGCAACCGGCCGCAGCCGCCCCTCTTTCATCGGCACAATTCGATCGGCAAGCCGATAGGCAGAAGGCAAATTATGCGTGCTCATAATGACGCTTCGACCGCACGCGGCCTGCGAGCGCAGCACGCGCTCCACCGCAGCAATTGAGGCGGCATCGATGTTGGACGTAGGCTCGTCCAGAAGCAGCACCTGCGGTTGCAGTACCAGCGCGCGCGCAATGGCCGCACGCTGCTTCTCACCACCGGAGAGCGACGGCGCCCAGCGCCGCGCCAGCTGCGTCAGCCCCACCTGTTCCAGCGCCGCCAGCGTACGTTGGCGCACATCGTTCCGCGGCAGCCGGCGGATTCTCAGCGGCCACGCCACGTTGGCGTAGACGCTCTCGGCAAACAGGTAGGGGCGCTGGTGCACCAACAGCGCCGGACCGTTGTGCACCCCGACCAAACCGCCGTCGGGGATCAGCAATCCCGCCAGCAGTTTGAGCAGCGTTGTCTTGCCGCAGCCGTTATCGCCGATCAGCACCACGATCTCGGAGGCCTGAGCCGCCAGCGACTCAATCTGCAGCAGCGCCTGGCCACCAAACTGCGTCGGCTCGGTGTTGGCGGTGCCGGGGTAGCTGAAACGCAAGCCGCGCAGTTCGATCGCCGGGCTCATATGGCCCTGTTCCCCGGCCGGAAGCGGACCAGATAGTTGAGCCCGAAATTGACACCGAAGGCCACCGTCATCAGCACAATGCCCAGCGCCACCGAGAGAGCAAAGGCGCCCTTCTGGGTCTCCAGCGCAATGGCGGTAGTGATGGTGCGCGTATACCAGCGTACGTTGCCGCCGAGCATCATGGCCGTTCCCACCTCGCCAACCACACGCCCAAAGGCGGTCAGAATTGCTGATACCACCGCGATACGCCCCTCGCGTACAATCTTGACGGTACGCTGCAGCCGCGTTGCACCCAGCGTCTGCAACGTCTCGGCCAGCTCGGGATCGAGCCTTGCCAGCCCGCCGTAGACCAGTGAGACAACAATCGGCAGCGCCAGGACCGCCTGGCCGATGATCACCGCGGTGGGAGTGAACATCAAACCAAGACCACCGAGCGGACCGGAGCGCGACAGCAGCGAGAACACCAGCAGTCCTACCACCACCGTCGGCAGCCCCATCAGGGTGTGGGTTGCCGCAACAACGGTGCGTTTGGCGCGAAACTCGCGAAACGCAAACACCACGCCTATCGGGGTACCGATCAGCGCCGCTATCAGCGTTGAGGCGATGGCGAAGTGCAGCGAGTTGAAGGTTATCGCGGCCAACTCACGATCCCAGATCACGAGCAGCCGCAACGCCTCGATCAACGAAGCAAGATTCATACCGCAGAGGTTATCGCATTAATCGTTGTCAGGGAAGAACAGCTGCTCACCGCCTACGCGATAGCCGGCAATCAGCTCTCGTCCCAGTGGCGATGTTACGTGCTCGATCAGCGCCTGCCCAAGTTCCAGCTTGACGTGTGGATGGCGTTCAGGGTTGACCGCAATGATGCCATAGGGATTGAACAGCAAGGCGTCACCCTCATATAGCACACCGATCTCAACACCCCCGATATAGGAGAGATAGGTGCCTCGGTCAGCCAACGTGTAGGCCCGCCGCTCGTTGGCCAGCGTGATCACCGCGCCCATTCCCTGGCCGACTTCGCGATACCAGACGCCGGTGGTGTCGACAGCCGCAAGATCCCAGATCTCACGTTCCTTGACGTGCGTTCCCGAGTTGTCGCCGCGCGAAATGAACTCTGCCCGTGCTTGGGCAATTCGCGCAAACGCCTCGCTGACCTCTGCTGTACCACCCACCCCGGCCGGATCTTCCGCGGGACCCAGCAGCACGAAGTCGTTGTACATGAAATAGACCCGTTTGATTCCGTAACCGTCGGCCACAAAGGCGCGCTCCAGCTGCGGCGCGTGCACCATCAGCACATCGGCGTCACCGCTGCGCCCGATCTGCAGCGCCTGCCCGGTACCAACGGCAATCACATCCACGACCGCGTTATGCCGCGCTTCAAACGGCGGCAGCAGTTCGGCCAGCAGGCCGCTGTTCTCGGTGCTGGTAGTGGTGGCCAGCACCAGCCGCGTTGCATTAGCGCGTTGTGTCCGTCCGGCGGCAAACAGCGGCACAATGCTGAACGCCAACGTCGCCACCAACAGCGAAGTCATTGCCATTGACGTCTTTGCAATCATACTGGTCTCTCCTCACACAGGAAGAACACTATCCGGGATTTGGCTATGGACCGGCTGGAACAGCGCAGCTCCTTGTGAGTCGACTGCGGCCGTGCACACAATGTCACACTTGTACTGCTGGAACCAGTTGATAAACGCTCCGGAGCAGCGATAGCCGGCTGCACCACCAACGGTGGTGTCAACCTGCTGCGTGGCAACGTAGTGCGCGCAGCATAACAGCTGTGAAATCGTTATGCAATCTGACATAACGATGGGCAGAAGACTGTTTGCGACTGGCTATGCCGGCGTATTTGACCGTCTGTGTAATATATGATAGTGTGCACCCAAGGTTATTGACGTGAGCTCCCCTAACACAATGGCTTCCCGGGAGGTTTATCCCTTCTCCGGCGGGGAGCTTGTGCTCTACAAGAGTAACAAACTCCAGAAACTGTACATCGAGCTTACCAATCGCTGTAATTTCAGCTGCCGCATGTGTTTTCGCAACAACTTCAGCGCCGAGTTCGGCAGCATGCCTGACCGGGTGCTGGACGCGCTGCTGCAACAGATCGGCGCGCTGCCGCAGCTCAAGGCGGCGCTGATCGGCGGAATAGGCGAGCCGCTGCTGCATCCGCGCTTGCGCGAGGTTATCAAGGCACTCAAACAGCACGGCACCGTTGTAGACGTACAGACAAACGGTGTACTGCTGGATGACGAGCTTATCGACTTTCTGCTGCAGCAGGAAATCGACCGAATTATCACCAGCTACGAGTGTGGTGCGGTCGGCCACGTGCAGGCTACCGGACTGAAAGACACCATCAGCAAGGTAGCCGAACGTCGGCGCACCCACCGTGGCGGCAACTCGCGCGCCAATCACCCGCGTATCACCCTTGAATGGATTCTCACCGCAGACACGCTTGACCGGCTGTCCAGCGAAGCCAGAGAGATGGTGGAGCTGGGTGTCAACGAGTTCATCCTCTCCAACCTGTTGCCGATGGAAGAATCGATGGCATCAGATTCCCTGATCTTCAGCCGGCACACCGGCAGACAGAACCGCGTAGCGTGGAAGAATCAGGGAGACATTCTGGAGCCGTTTATCGACGCGTTGCGCTATCGCGCCAAGGTTCAACGCCCCGAGTTCCACCTGCGTACAGAACGCCGCTGCAGCTTCGTGGACAACAACGCGGCGGTCATCCGTCACGACGGTGAGGTCGCCCCGTGCTACCGCCTGTTGCACGAGAGCCGCGAGTACTACCAGGGGCGCTGGCGCGCCGTGGTACCGCATACATTCGGCAACATCGCCGATAGCGCTGTCAGCGAGATCTGGAACAGCCGCGACTACTTGTGGTTTCGCCATCAGGTAGGCAACAAACTCTACCCTTCGTGTCCCGATTGCGAACTGCGCGAAGGCTGCGACTACATCGCCGATACTACTGCCGACTGCTATGCCAACAGCCCATCGTGTGCAGACTGCCTGTGGGACCGCCAGATTCTGATCTGCCCTTAGAATCGATAAATTTTTCTTGACGGCAGGATATATTCGTGGAATAATCAGCTATTAGCGATCTCTGAAATCTGTTGTTGCTAACGAATGCTCCCGGTTGTGGTAGCGCTCTACGCAGGCAGATCGCCAGGGTTCGCGGGGAAACCCGTGGGCCTCCCGTAATGGAAAGGAGACATTCTCAAATTCATTTGTGGAGGTGTGCACATGGCGTTCATGGGTACCATGCTGAGAGTTAACCTGACTGACGGTACGATCAAGAAGGATCCTACCCCGATCGAACTGGCAAAGAAATACGTTGGTGGACGAGGACTGGCAACGCGGCTGCTGATGAACGAGGTCGACCCCACCATAGATGCGCTGTCACCGGACAACAAGCTGATCTTCGCTACCGGCCCGCTCAGCAACACCAATGCTCCAACCGGCGGTCGCTACATGGTGATCACCAAGGGCCCGTTGACCGGAGGCATCGCCTCCAGCAACTCCGGCGGAGAATGGGGTGCGTACCTCAAGAAGGCCGGCTACGACCTGGTAATACTGGAAGGCAAGTCACCAAAGCCGGTCTATCTTTCGGTGATGGAAGACGACGTCCAGATCAAGGACGCCGCCCACGTCTGGGGCAAGCGCGTCCCCGAGACAACCGATACGCTAATCGCCGAATCCGGCCAGAAAAAAGCCAAGGTCAGCTGCATTGGGCCCGCCGGCGAGAATCTGGTCATGTTCGCCTCAATCATGAATGAGAAACATCGAGCGGCCGGCCGCACCGGAGTCGGTGCGGTGATGGGCAGCAAGAACCTTAAGGCGATTGTGGTGCACGGCAACAAGAAATCACCGATTCCCGACCCCAACGCCTTTCGAGATCTAGTCAAAGGAAAGATTGCCACGATCAAGGCCAACGGCATTACCGGCGAGGGCTTGCCCAAACTGGGGACCAAGGTGCTGGACAACATCATAAACGAAAACGGCATGTACCCTTCGCGCAATTTCCAGGACGTTATGTACGACGGCACCTCACACATGTCCGGTGAAGCGCTGGTGGAAAAGGGCTACCTCAAGCGCAACAGTGGCTGCTACATGTGCCCGATAGCCTGCGCGCGCAACGTTGAGCTGCCCAACGGGCGCAAAGGAGAGGGACCTGAGTACGAGACCGGCTGGGCTTTCGGACCGCTGCTGGGCTTTCACGATCTGAACGTGATCTGTGATGCCAACTTCCTTTGCAACGATCTCGGCCTGGACACAATCTCGGCCGGCGTGACCATCGCCTGCGCAATGGAGATGTATGAGAAGGGCTACATAAAGAAGGAAGAACTGGATAATGGACCGGAGCTCACCTTTGGCAACTCCGAAGCGCTGCCGTACTATCTGTATAAGATGGCCTACCGCGAAGGAATCGGAGACAAACTTGCCCAGGGTTCCTTCCGCTTTGCCACCGGTTACGGCTGCCCGGAGTTCTCCATGACCTGCAAGAAGCAGGAGCTACCCGCCTACGACCCGCGGGGCGTTCAGGGTATGGGGATGTCCTACGCGGTAGGCAACCGGGGCGGCGACCACGTACGCAGCTACCTCATCGCTCCAGAAATTCTCGGTTCACCGGAGAAACTGGACCCTCAGGCTGTTGAGGGCAAGATGCAGTGGTTGTTCATCTTCCAGAACCTGACTGCCGTGATCGACTCTTCGGGGCTCTGTCTATTCACCTCCTTTGCCCTCGGGGCCGATGACTACGCCGACATGCTCAATGCCGCCACCGGTTTTGACCTGACCACCGCGCAGTGGCTCGAGGCCGGCGAACGTATCTGGAACATGGAACGCAACTTCAACCTCCTGGCAGGAATTGGCCCGGAAACCGATACCTTGCCCAGGCGGTTTTTTGACGAACCGGCGCAACGCGGCCCCAACAAGGGCAAGGTGCACCGGCTGCCGGAGATGCTGCCCGAGTATTACCAGCTTCGCGGTTGGAACGCTGACGGCACCATGCCGCAGGCTAAACTCGAAGCCCTGGGTATTGAGTAGGACCTGCGATGACGGTCAAGTTTTTTGCCACCCTCAAGCTCAAGCTTGGGGTGGCATCGGTAGAAGTCGACGCTGAGCCGGGGCTCAGCGTCGGCCAGGCGATAAAACGCGCCGAACAATCAACCGGGCGCTCTTTCTGGTCCGATATCTTTGACAAGCAGGGTAAGACGTTCCCCGGAGGCATGGTTCTGCTGGACGGTGCCAACATTGCGCATCAGAATGGCGTAGACACACCGGTCGGAGATGCCGAAACGATTTCCGTCTTTCCGCCCGCCGGAGGCGGCTGAACCGGCGCTTCAACTCTGCAGCGTGATGATCTCGTGGTGCTGATGCATACCGTCGATAACCAGGATTCTGCCCACCAGCATTGCATCGGTTCCCGCGTCGCACCAGCGCACAAACTCAGCTACCTGTGCCGCAGCAACCAAGGCGACAACGTGCGGCATGATCGGTTTGCCCTCGGCTTCTTCGTCAGCACGTTCATCAAAGCCCGGTCCGAATACAGCGCGATAACCCCCGCCGCCGGGCGCAAGGGTCGACACCTGGCCAAACCAGCCCTCGGCGCCGCCGTGTATCAGCGGCAGCGGCAGCCCGCGGAGCGTTGCGGCATTCTGGTCACCGGCGTCACACCCGGCTGCCCGGCTGCCTTCGGGAGCGTTCTGCAGCGCAACCTCCAGCGCCGCACGTGAACCAAAGCTGTCGAGGCAATCAAAGCAGATATCGGCGTTCGGCAGCCGGCTGCTGCGGGTAATGCGTTCCTGCCGCACTTCGAGCTCAACGTCGGGATTTATGTCGTACAGCCGTTGGCGTGCAACCTCGACCTTGGGCCGTCCCAGGTCGGCCGGCGTATAGAGCACCTGCCGGTTGAGGTCCGGCGCATCGAGCACACCGGGATCGCGGATAATCAGCGTTGCGATACCCAGCCTGACCAGCAGCATAGCAACGTTGCTGCCCAGACCGCCTGCTCCGGCCAGCACAACACGCGTCGAACGCAGCCGCTGCATGCCCTGGTCGCTCAAGAGCGGACGGTGACGGGCGTATCGGTCATTAGTAGATATCATGATTGAACTGTAGTGTAACACTAACCTACTTTACAAGCCGTACGGACCCGGTGTTATACTCAGGCGCAGAGAGCCGCCATGAAACCGCACACCAGTTTTCTACCCCATCAAGCGCTTGAGAAAGTTCTGCACGGGGTAACGCCTTTGGCCGTGGAAGAGGTCACCCTCGAACGGGCGTTGTACCGCGTGCTGGCAGAGCCTCTCGATGCCCGCCTGCAAGACCCACGGTTCAACAAGTCTGCAGTTGACGGCATCGGCATTCGCGGCGACGACGATTCACCCGTGTTCGAGGTGACAGCCGAGATTGCCGCCGGTGACGGAACCGCTCACCGTCTGCAGCGCGGCCAGGCGGTGCGCATTATGACCGGCGCACCGGTTCCGCCGGAGGTTTCCCGGGTAATCAAGCTCGAGAACTGTAGCTTTGACGGCAGTTGCGCGCGCGTGGTGCAACCGGAGCGCATCAGCAACATAGCAATGCAGGGTGAGAACATACGCGTGGGCCAGCCGCTTTTGTCACCGAGGCGATTACAGCCGCCGGATATCGGTGTGCTGGCGTCGCAGGGCTACCGCACGCTATCGGTCCACCGAAAGCCGCGTGTTGCGGTAATCGCCACCGGCGACGAAATCTATCCCGCAGACGCCGAATTGCCGCCGGCGGGAATCTACGACAGCAACAGCCATCAGCTGGCGGCGTTTGCCTGCGACGCATACGCCGACGTTACCAATCTGGGCATCGTCGGGGACAGCCCGGACCGCATCCGCGCGGCGTTGCGCGAGGCCGTCTCTGCTCACGACGTGGTTATGCTCTCCGGAGGGGTCTCTATGGGGGATCTGGACTTTGTCCCCGAAGCGCTGTCAGAGATCGGTGCCGAAACCGTATTCCACGGCCTGGCGATGAAACCCGGAAGACCAACGCTCTACGCAATTCTACACGACTCTGCGCGTATCAGCCGCATTTTTGGCCTGCCGGGTAATCCGATTTCAACCGCCGTCCAGTTTGAGCTTCTGGTGCGGCCACTGATATGGGCGCTCGAGGGCGCCACGCATGTGCCGCGCGAAGCGTGGCTGCCGCTGCCGGACGGCTACCAGCGAGCAAACGCAGAGCGGCACGAGTTCCGGCCGGGGATCTACCGCGATGGCAGCGTGGTACCTCTGGCGTACAAGGGTTCCGGCCACATAAGTGTGCTGGCAGACGCCACACTGTTTTTTGCTATCGAGCCTGGAGTCCGTTCAGTCGAACCGGGGAGTAAGGTGCATGTTCGATTCATTCGGTAGGCGGATCGATTACTTGCGTATTTCGGTGACCGACCGCTGCAATCTTCGCTGCAGCTACTGCATGCCGTGCGGCCACTTCAAACCGCTCACCGAGCAGCGCATCCTCAGCTACGAAGAGATCCTGTCCGTGGTCAAGGCGGCTGCCCGGCTGGGTATTAACAAAATCCGGCTCACCGGTGGAGAGCCGCTGACCAGACGCGGTGTGGTCAACCTGGTAGAGTCAATTGCCGATGTGCCGGGGATCATCACGGTTGCTATGACCACCAACGGGGTGCTTCTTCCCCGCTACGCATCCGAGCTGAAGGCCGCCGGACTCAATGTTGTCAACGTTTCGCTGGATACAATGGACCCCGAGCGCTTCCGACGCGTGACCCGCGGCGGACAGCTGCAGAGCGTCATAGACGGAATACTCTGCGTTCGTGACGCCGGCATCGAGCGCATCAAGGTCAACACGGTGGTTGGCCCGGATACTCCACACAGCGATCTCAAGGCGGTACAGGACTTCTGCTCGTCCCACGGGCTGCTGCACCAGCGAATAGCACTCTACAGCCTGGAGAGCGACAAGCACGATAACCACGACTGTGACCGCCCGTTGCCGTGCGAGGAGTGTAATAGAATCAGGCTGCTGGCTAACGGTATTCTCAAACCGTGCCTGCACTCCAATGAAGAGGTCCAGCTCGACCCGCAGAATCCGGACGCCGGCATTCTGCGCACCGTGGCCCTGAAACCCGAGCGCGGCACGGTATGCACCAACCGCTCCATGGTGGAGATTGGAGGCTGAGATGGGCACTTCTGATCACTTGAGCCACGTTGACCGCAACGGACGCGCGCGCATGGTGGATGTATCGGGCAAGCCGGCGCTGCGGCGCAGCGCCACTGCGCGTGGTTTTATCACACTGTCACAACAGACAGTGGAGCTGGTGCGCCACAACGGAATCAAGAAAGGAGATGTGCTGGCGGTTGCAAAGCTCGCGGGAATCATGGGCGCCAAGCAGACCGCCGGCCTGATCCCGCTGTGCCATCAGGTTGAGATAGAGTTTGTCGACGTGCAACTGCAGCTGCAGCCAACCGGTATTGCAATCGAGGCTGTGGCACGCTGCACCGACAAGACCGGCATCGAGATGGAAGCGCTGACGGCGGTTGCGGTGGCGGCGCTGGCGGTATACGACATGTGCAAGGCGGTTGACAAGGCAATGTGCATCGGGCCGATTGAACTGGTGCAGAAGACCAAGGAACCGGCGGCGTGAAGACAATCTCTATTGTAGGTTACTCAAACAGCGGTAAGAGTACCGTTGCCTGCGCAATTGTTGCCGAAGCTGGCCGACGCGGTATGGCCGCCGCCGCCATCAAAGTTGGCCACCACAGCACAAAGGGCGGCCCAGCGCAACACGACAGCGAACGCCTGGCTGCCGCCGGTGCGGACCCGGTGGTGTATCGCGGCCCGGACGGCTGGAACCTGCAGATCAGCCGGCCGCTGGAAGAGCGTGACCAGCCGTTACACATTCCGGCGTGGTTGACCGCGGCGCTTAACGGCGTTGACCTGCTGGTAGTCGAAGGCCGACGGGTACACGGTGCGGCGCTGATACAGACGGTGGGAGCCAACGGAGAATACAAGCTGGCACCCGAGTTGTGTGACCTGGTCCTGGATGATGTACCCGCAGACCCGCTTCCCGCCGGCGTGTTGAGGCTGTTGGCAGACTGAATCATATCTATACAAGGAGAAACGCATGACACACAGAGATAGCGCGGCTAGCCGCGAGGTTACACTGGCAATCGACGGAGTTCCGGTACAGTTGAACGGCTTCGTCAAGGACGTCTTTCAAGAAGTTGTTGTGGGGCTGGTGCGCAGCCTGGGCGATGAGGATCCGCAGGGGCGGATCGAACTGCTGGTCTCCGCCGCGGACAGCGGGAACAGCTGATGACTACCAAGCGTAACAGCGTGCACCCGGTAGTGGTGCGCTATTTTGGTCCGCTACTGGACGTTACCGGCACCGCCGAGGAGACGCTCGAGCTGGTACTGCCGGCGCGCGTCAGCGACATCGAACGCCAGATCCAACGCAGCCGTCCCGGATTGGAACTGCAGCGCTATAGAATTGCAGTGGACGAAGCGTTTCGTGATGGCGGCGACAGCATCGAGCAGGCACGCGAGATTGCGCTGCTGCCGGCGTTCTCGGGCGGCTGAGCGTGGCCGGCGGCAACACTCCTGTCCCTGCGGCTCGCCTGGACCCCG
>SKLB01000322.1 GCA_007123465.1 Spirochaetales bacterium | reverse complement strand
TCGATGCGCGCGCCGGCCGAAATCGGCAGCCACTCCACCGGAATGCGGCGTTGCTCGGCCAGGTCGAGCGCCGCGTTGATCCGGCGGCACTCCTTCTCGGCCAGTGAACCCAGATCGCCGGTTGTGTCCGACAGAATAATCACCCGGCGCACCGGCCTGGCAAAGCCCTCGAGGTTGTTGCTGATAATGCCGAATACGATGTTGCAACTGTTCTGACCGTAGGGGCGATCGGCTACCGAGACGGCCCGATCAGCGCCGGTGTGTGGGTCGGACGTGATGTCAAACTCTTCGAAGTCGCCCTTGGGGAAGGTTTCATATACGGGGTACCCCGAACGCGTGATCATCTTTATAGTCTCGTAGGGGTAGAGTGTTCCGCGCTGACGCGCGCGTACCACCTTGGCAACGTATTCGTCCATTGGTGTCAGTGGTTCATCGGACGGTGTACGGCCACGCAGCGTGAAGCTGGTCCCCGAGATGTTCTCGAACAGCAGCTCGACTTCTTCGGGATTCTGTTGTGTCGAGCTCGGCCGCCGTGAGTAAATTACCAGCTTCTCGATTCCGAGATCGGTCATGCGCGCGGCCAGCCGAACCGCGTAATCGCGAATCTGGTCCACCGAGGCGTTGAGCACGCCACGGATGTTGATAATGATCCGGTTCCAGTAGAGCCGGCGTGTGGCCGAGGCCTGCGCGGCGCGCATTGCGTAGACCGCCTCCATGAAGACATTCTCCAGCGCAACCATGCGGCGGATGGTTGCCTGGTCATCGCGTTCAAAACGTGCCGTCGGTACCTCCACCAGTGCAAAGAGACGCTCATCGCGTGGATTGGCGATTGCGGTTGCGTGCAGCAGCCATACCGATTCCGAGGCGTATATCTGTTTTTTGGTGAAGTTCTGCAGGCGCCCGATGCGCAACTCGCGGTACTGCAGTGGATTGATTCCGCGGATCGACTCGTCCTCGTGCAGCGTGCTGTCCGCATCAGCAACGTAGGTGCGGAACTGCTGGCTGCCGTGGTCACCGAGCAGCCCGATACTGAGCCTCTCAGCACCGCCTTGCAGTGATTTTAGCGGCGGCCAGACATCGAGTGTGCTGCCGCTCTCGGTTACTGTGAGGGCAATCAGCTCGTTGGCATCAGCCTTTTGCAGCTCATCGACTGTCTCGGCCAGCGCGGCCGCGGGGGTCACAACCAACAGGGTGGAAAACCGCCTTGTTCCGTCGCTGCTGCGGATCAGAAACATCGGATTGTGGCTCCCGGCTACGACCTCGCCGGATTGGTAGATACGGTCACGCACGAAGCGTCGCGCAATCATTTCAAGCGCAATCCGGGCTTTGGGACCATCGGGACCGATGGCAGCCAGCGCCAGTTCGGGCAGCACGTGGTGTCCGGCATCGACGATGTTGCGTCGCAGCCGCGAGAGCATGGTATCGTTGCGTGAGTGCGTCTTGATCAGCTCGAGCACACGCTCCACATTGGCGCGTTTTTCGGTGGTCAGTGTCTGCAGCAGCTCGCGGTCAACCAGCACGTAGCGCGCATGGATAGCCGCATCTGCCAGCGCCGGTGCGGCCGGCTGCGCCAGCAGGGCGATCTGATCCAGGCTGTTGGCGATCTCGGTACTGACTTCGACCTGCTGCGCGTACTGCTCAAGAAGCACCAGTGAGCGCTGCAGCAGACGCTGTTTTGCAGCCAGGTCGGCGTGCGAGCGGTAGATTCGCAACAGTACCATCTTCTCGCTGTCTGTACCGCTTTCATCAATCTCCGGATACCACGCCAGCGCGGCTTGCAGATTGTGCAGGAACTGCTCGGGCAATCCCTTGTGCTTGTCGGACTGGCGTCGGAAGTAGTGTGACAGCAGTTCACGAGCAGATGCCGGGCGCGCCATACCCTCGGCGTGCAGAGGAGTCTGTGAGAACAGAATTTCGATTGCAGGATAGAGCGCGACGCCTTCCAGCAGCAGTGCCGGCAGCTTCTGCTTGTGTTCCTTGTGGTCTTCACTGAAATCGAGCAGATGATTCAGAATAGCAGACGGGTCGTCGCGGTGATCGTAGCCCAGGAATACCGCCCGATAGTCGCGTGCCAGCCGGTCCCACTGATCGGCCGTGGTCTCAGAGGGCTGCGCCAGGAACCGCACCGTTGCGCCTTCAGCCGGCGCTGCCTGCTCCTGCTCGCCGCTTTCTATCTGCGCCAGCGGCTGGCCCGCGGCTACCTGCTCCCCGGGTCTGACCAGCACCTCTTTGACAACCCCTGTCTCGGTGGCGCTGACCAGCATCTCCATCTTCATTGCTTCCAGAGACAGCAGCAGATCGCCCCTGGCAACCGTTTGTCCCGGCTGTGCGTGGACGGTGAGTACAATCGACGGTGACGGGGCGCGCACGTAGCCCGAAGATTCGACCTCGATTTTATAGGGCACCGCGCCGACTTCGCACTGCAGTGCATCGCCGCGTTGCACAATCTGGACGCGATGACGTTGCCCGCGGTAGACTATCTCGGCCTGGTGATCACGGCCGCGGAAGGTCAGTGCCACGCTGTCTTCGCCACAATCGATGTGATAGTGCGCCCCGCCTACCGCCTTGACCAACAGGTTGTAGCTGACCCCCTGCGCGCTGAGGTCCACGCCGCGGCCGTGCGAAACCGCTATGTCGCGTGGATGCCCGGTAGCGCTCAGCTGCTGCTTGAAGTTGCTGAGTTCCTCGCGGCCGGCTTCCAGGTAGCGCGCGACGGCGCACGCCAACAGCGCTACGTCCCACTTGTCACGCCGGATTACCGCACTTTCGCGCTGCAGCAGCTCTTCGACAAAGCGGGTATGCACACCGCCCGCCAGGATCTCCGGCGTGTCCAGCAGCTGTAACAGGAACGCGCGGTTTGTAGTACCTCCCTCGATACGGATGCGCATCTCGGACAGTGCACGCGTAAGCCGCGCAATCGCTTCGCGGCGTGTAGAGCCGGAGGCAATAACCTTGGCCACCATGGAGTCAAAATCCGACGGGATGCTGCTGCCCTGCTGAATACCCGAATCAACGCGTATTCCCGGCCCGGCAGGTGCACTGAACAGTGTTACGCGTCCGGGTGCGGGACTGAACTCGCGGTCCGGATCTTCGGCGTTGAGGCGTACCTCCATTACGTGGCCGCGCGCTACGCAGTGCTCTGCCGACAGAATCTGGCCGCGGGCTACCAGTATCTGGCCCTGAACAAGGTCAAATCCGTAGAGCTGTTCGGTTATCGGATGCTCGACCTGCAGCCGCGTGTTGACCTCCATGAAGTAGTATTCGCGACGGTCAACGTCATAGAGAAATTCCACCGTGCCGGCGCTCTGATAGCCGGCGGCGCTGATCAACCTGGCCGCGGCCTGTTCAATAGCGGCTATCTCGCTGCCGCCCAACAGCGGCGGCGGTGTCTCTTCGATGATCTTCTGGTTGCGGCGCTGTACCGAACAGTCGCGCACGCCGAAGGTCAGCACGTTTGCGTGTCGATCGGTAATGGTCTGGACTTCGAGATGGCGGCCGGTCACCACCAGCTGTTCTATGAAGACGATATCGTTACCGGTTATGCGCAGCGTCTCTTCCTGCGCCGAGCGCAGCTGGCTCTCCAGCTCTGCGGCGGTGTGCACAAAACGGATGCCGCGTCCTCCACCGGCGTTGGACGCCTTGACAATCACCGGGTAACCGATCTTCTGCGAGACTGCCTGCGCCTCTTCGAGAGTGCGCACTGGTCCGCGGCTCCACGGCAGGATTGGCACATCGGCGCTCTCGGCGAGATCTTTGGCGGCAATCTTGTCTCCCAGCAGCGACATGGACCCCGAAGATGGCCCGAGGAACACCAGTTCCGCCTGTTCCACCATTTCGACAAAGGCGGCGTCCTCGGAGACAAAACCCCAGCCGACCCACAGCGCATCGCAACCGCTGCTGAGCAACGCCTGCAGCAGTAGCTCCTTGTTCAGGTAGGGGCTGCCGCCGGTTGCGTCGTGCAGCGGCAGACCGGACAGCGCCACCGCCCGGTCTGCCTCCTGAACGAACAAAGCGTCCTCTTCGGCGTCGATATAGAACGCAACCGTGCGCATGCTCGTGCCGTGCAGGGCATTGAATTCGCGTACCGCGCGGATAAAACGCATCGCTGCCTCGCCACGGTTGATAATCCCGACAACAGAGTTATCGCCGAGGGTTCTGTCTACATTGGTATCCTGTTCCTGGGTATGCTTATTCGCCATGAGTTCCTTCTCGTGGCAACAAGACTATAATTCTATGGTTATTCCGGTCAAGGCCGCCAATCGTGGAGTGCGCGGTGCGGCTGACCCGCCGGCGGCGTGTATGCTATGGTCCAGCAGAGGCAGTACAGTGTATCAGTATCGTATACATCACAGCGGAGCAGAACGGCTGGAGTTGAGATTAGGGTGGCCGTGGCGGCTATTCTTTCTGGGATGCTCTGGATTTCTGGCGTGGACCGCATTTGACGGTGGCAGAATCTACCCGCTACCGGTATTGGTTGGGCTGATCTGTCTGGTGGCCGGCCTGTACAACGAGCAGTGGGTGTTTGATCGCGCAGACCGCCGGATAGTCTCGTTGATTGGACTGTTTCCGCTGCTGCGCCGGCGGGTATACGAACTCGACCGGCTCGAGGCGGTGCGCGTGCGTACGATGCATCCGATTGGCGCTGCGCCGCACAGTGACACCGGCAACCGCTTCAGCCAGCCCGCGGTACCGCGAGCGCTGCAGCGACGGCTGGTACGTCTGTCGCTGCGCATGCGTGATGAAAACGGCGACACGCAGAGCATCAACGTCCAGACCGAATCGCAGCGCCGTTACCAGCACCTGTTGACCGTTGGCCAAGCCGTTGCCGAGTTCTGTCAGGTTGGGCTGGAATCCCCCGCGGAGTGAGCGGTTCCTGGTGCGTGTGGCGGCATCTTGTCCGACACAAGGTAACACGACACAAAGTGGTCCGGCTCGGCTTCCACTACCGGGGGTGGGGCCTCTCTGCATTTGGGCATCACGTACGGGCAACGACCCGAGAAGATGCAGCCGGCCGGCGGATTGACGGGGCTGGGAACGTCGCCCTCCAGAATCACCCGCTGACGCTTCTGTACGTTGACTTTGGGGATAGGGATGGCGCTCAACAGCGCCTGGGTGTAGGGGTGCAGCGGACTGGCAAAGACCTGACGCGAGGTGGTCAGCTCGACAAACTTGCCGAGGTACATTACCGCCACTCGGTTTGAGATATGCTTGACCACGCTCAGGTCGTGCGAGATGAACACGTAGGTCAGGTCCAGCTTCTGTTGCAGGTCTTGTATCAGGTTGAGTATCTGCGCCTGTATAGAAACGTCGAGCGCTGAGACCGGCTCGTCGCAGACGATGAACTTCGGGCTGAGCGCCAGCGCACGCGCCACCCCCACGCGCTGCCGCCGCCCGCCGTCCAGCTCGTGCGGGAAGCTGTTGACCAGTTTGTTGCTCAGTCCAACCGTACGCATGAGCTCCTGTACGCGCTGCGCGCGTTCGCTCGGGTTGTACATGCGGTAAACATCAAACGGCTCGGCAATAATCTGCGAGATGCTCATCCTGGGATTGAGCGATGCAAACGGGTCCTGAAAGATGATCTGCATGTCCTTGCGCGCCTCGCGCATCTTGCGCGAACTGTACCCCAGAATATCCTGGCCCTCAAAACGGACCTCACCGCCAGTGGGCTCCACCAGGCGTAACACGGCACGGCCGGTGGTTGATTTGCCGCATCCGGATTCACCGACTATGCCGAGCGTTTCTCCCTTGCGAACGTTGAAGGTGATATCGTTGACCGCCTGCAGCAGGCCTTTCTTGGTCTGGAAGTCTTTCCTGAGGTTGCGTACCTCGAGCAGGTTCTCCATCGCTTACTCCTCGTACCCAGGGACCAGTCCCTCGTAGATCATGCAGTGGACCGAGTGTCCCTGGCCCAGATTGGTGGTCTGCGGCACCCGAGTCTTGCAGATCTCACTGGCCATCGGACAGCGCGGATGGAACTTGCAGCCGCTCGGCAGCGCGGTGGGATCGGGCATCAGCCCTTTGATCGGATTCAAGCGCGTCACTTCCTCATCGAGACTGGGTATGGAACCAAAAAGCCCGCGTGTGTAGGGGTGTTTGGGATTGGTGAAAAGGGTGTTGACATCCGCGTACTCAACTATGGTTCCGGCGTACATGATGGCCACCTGGTCGCACACCTCGGCCACAACTCCCAGGTCGTGTGTGATCAACAGCATCGAGGTTGAGAACTGCTGGCGCAGGCGTTTCATTAACTCGAGCACCTGGGCTTGAATGGTGACATCCAGCGCCGTGGTTGGCTCGTCGGCAATCAGCAGCTCGGGGTT
>SKLB01000220.1 GCA_007123465.1 Spirochaetales bacterium | reverse complement strand
GCGATGATATAGATGTTGCGCACTCCCAGAGTCGAGCCGTTAACAAGCTCCAGCACAGGAAATGTGTGTGCGGGAGCAGAAAGCGCTCGTGGCGAGATCAGATATGCCATACTGGTGAAGATTCCGCCCATCCCGAGGGTAACGATGAACGACGGTATGCGCACTCGCGCCAGGATGACGCCATTGGTAAAGCCCCCGATAACACCCACCAGGAGGCAGAGCACAAACGCCCAATATCCGATTGTGCCAACCATCACAATGAAGATGACCGAGACCAGCGACATCAGCCCACCGATAGAGAGATCGATTCCCCCGGTTGCAATTGCCCATGTTACTCCAGCGCCCACGGCAAACAGAATTGAGGCCGATCCCAATATACTGCTCAGATTATACGCTGAGAGAAAGCCGCGGCTCCCTGTTGTGAACAGAACTACAAACACAACAAGCAGTCCAATAGAGAAATATATCGTCGGCCACGTGCTGATTCGTGCCAGAACGCGCTTTGCTGTCTGATTGATGTTCGCCGGTATTACGTCCATGGTCCTCTCCGCTACTATACAATCGCGTCAATAAGGTCGAGGGGAGTTGGCTTCTGGCCAGGGGGACACTGCACCTGTCTCACAACTCGACCGTCCTTCAGGATAATCATTCGATCGCACAGACCAATGTCCTCCTCGAGCGTATCGCACATGATGAGCAGACTCATGCCGCTTCTGGCCAGTTTCCGGATGCGCCCGTAGATCTCGCTCTTGGCTCCCACGTCTACCCCCCTGGTGGGATGATCCAGAATCAAGACCTGGACAGAGGAGCTCAGCCACTTGGAGATAATGGTCTTCTGCTGGTTCCCGCCGCTCAAGTGGGCGCTCTTGGTATGAATGGATGGTGTCTTGATCCTTGCCTCAGTAACCCATTTGAGCGCATTAGCCCTCTCCAGCCTCCGGCTTATGAACCCTCGCTTCTTGAGCGCGCGCAGCACCAGAAGGTTGATATTATCCATCACACTCATGTCGAGAGCCAGCCCCGCGCTGCGCCGTTCCTTCGGTATGTGGCCAATGCCATTGTCTACGGCGTCCCCGGGTGAAGTCAGCCGTAACTCCTGTCCTTCCACTGTCACACGCCCGGAAGTGGCCTTCACCGTACCGGTGAGGCACTCACAAATCTCTTCCTTCCCCGAGCCAACAAGGCCAACCAGGCTGACGATCTCTCCGCGTCCAATCGAGAAGCTGATCGGTTCGAACTTTCCCTCGAGATACAGCTCGTTGACTCCCAGAACCTCTGCTTGATCGGCTTCGGGTTCGCCTTGCTCAGTTACCCAGAAATGGTCCAGTGTCAGCTCTTTGCCGACCATCAGCTTCTCGATCTCGCTTATTTTTGCCTGACCGGGGTCAAGTTCGGTAACGTATTCGCCATCCTTGAAGACAACAATCCGGTCCGAGTTTTCTACAATTTCTTCCAGGCGGTGCGAAATGAAGATTACCGACGCGTTCTGTTTAATTTCCTGTAGTATCTGGAACAGCCGCCTGGTCTCGTCGTCCAGCAACACGGTCGTTGGCTCGTCGAGAATCAGTACCGGATTTTCGATTTCATAGAGAGTCGATAACCAGAGCAGTCTTGCAATCTCAACCATCTGTTGCTCGCCAGGAGTCAGGGTCTGCACCACGGTATCTGGATCAAAAGCCACCCCGACCCGCGCCAGCACTTGCCTGGCGGTTTGCCGAATCAGCTTGTGCTGCAGTAGCCCGTGGCGCATGAATCCGTCTTCGTGCGAGAGAAAGAGATTCTCGCACACCGTCAGGTTGGGAATCATACAGCCTTCCTGAAAGACCATTCCTATACCGTTGCGACCGGCGGACTCCGGATCCTTGAGCGTAGTCAGTTCTCCCCGTATTCGCATCTCCCCTGCATCGGGTTTGTACAGGCCAATCAGGATCTTCATCAACGTGGATTTTCCGGCGCCATTCTCTCCAACCAGTCCGAGGATCTCGTTGTATCTGACGGAGAAATCCACCTTGTTCAGCGCCACAACTCCGGGAAACGTCTTTGTTACACCTTCGAGTGAGACAACTGCTTCAGTTCTCATTACACGCTCCCTCTACTTGATGAATCCCAGTTTCTTACGGTCGATGGTAAGGGCCACCGCACAGATCAATACGATTCCGTTCACGGCGTACTGCGTGTAAGGATTAACCCGCATCATCACCAGCCCATTATTCAGCGCTGATACGATCAAGGCCCCGAAGAGTGCATTCCTGGCACCGCCAATCCCGCCGGTGAGGGCAACTCCACCGACGGCTACCGCGGTCATAGCGGGAAAAAGCAGATTGTCCCCGATACGCGCTGCGGAGCTGTTGAGCCGCGCTACCAGCAGTAGCGCCGCGATTCCGTAGATCACGCCCGCCATCACGAACACCAGTATCTTCACACGATCTGTCTTTACCCCGCCCTGCTTTGCCAGCAGTTCGTCTCCCCCCACCGCATAGAGGTAGCGGCCGTAGCGGGTGCGCGACTGAAACAGCGTCACAATCGCCAGCACTCCCAGAGCAAAAAGGGCAACCGTCGGAAATCCCCAGACTCTGCTGTTAACTACAGCCTGAAAACGCGGATCGAGGATCCTTATCGATTGCCCGCGGCTGATCAGGATCGCGAGCCCGAAGAATACCCAGTTTATTCCGAGAGTAGTCATCAATGAAGGTATTCGCAGTTTGGTGTGCAACACACCGTTGACCAATCCCGCACAACCTCCAATAATCATCACTACCGGAATAATCCACAGCCCGATATCGGCCTGCGTCATGCTATTCCTGGTCAGCAGTCCTACCGAGACTGCACAGATCGCTATCACGCCTTCCACCGAGAGGTCGAGGCCGCCGAGAACAACCACCTGATGCACCCCGATAGCAATGATGGCCGGTATACTCGCTAGCGCAATGATAGTGCGAATATTACCCACAGCGAGATACCGCCCACCAGTCCCCAGGGCGAATAGCAATACAATAATAAGCAGTGAAAGGATCTGACCCCGGACACCGCTGCGTCCAATCACATGGTAGATCCGCCCAAGGCTTGCCGGTACCGATCCACGCCCACGCGACTGAGACTCACGCAGAGTACCCGATGACTGCATAGGCTCGGCTTGTGTGGATGATCCAGGATTCTGCATCTTGATTCCAGCTCCTTGCTGAAGGTCGTCCCTTGCGCCCTGCTACAGGACCGTCTTAAGAGGCACAAGACTGCATCAGGATACAGTCTTGTGCTAAAGTCAATTCACCTCTGGTAATAGCAGGCAGCGACTAATCCATTGGGCGCACCCACGCGCCGAAGTAGTCTTCATAATCGTAGTCAGGCGTGCTCTCCACGTAATTGGCGATAATCTCGTCAACATTTGCCTGGTTGACGTTGACCGCTTCAGCGAAGAACTGACGTCGTTCACGCGGAAGGCTCGCGACGTCCAACTCACCCCTCTTGGCCGCCAGCGCCATCGATAGCCCAATCGCAGCCTGGTACTTGGAGTCGTTGTACACGGTAGCTGCAACTTCGCCTCTCTGGATTCCGTCGAAAACTTCCTCTACGCCGTCGATCCCGACCACCATAACCTGTCCGGCAAGCCCGGCTTCACGTAGCGCCTCGAGGGCACCGAGTGCCATATTGTCGTTGGCCGCCCAAACACCGTCGATATTCGGGTTGGCCGACAGCATATTTGCGGTTACCTCGTACGCTTTGGTTCGGTCCCAGTCGGCAGCCTCGTACGCAACCATCTCAACACCGGGATTATCCGCAAGCGCCTGCTGGAGACCCACAAAGCGGTCCTGGGCGATAGAGTTGGCCAGCATTCCCTGCAACGCAATAATGCGGCCTTGACCGGGAGTGTCAAATGTGGCAAACAGCTCTTCGGCAATATAGTATCCAGCACTGATGCCGTCATACGCGATGTGGGCCACCCAGTGGGGGTAGTCCATCACGTTGACTTCTTCGGGCTTGTTCCACCAGGTTACATAGTAGACACCGGCTTCTTCGAGCGAGCGCCCAATCGGCACAACGTCGGTAGCTTCATTGGGATCAACCATAAAAACCACGTTGCCGTTGGTACGCGCCACCAGTGAACGAATATCGCTGACCTGCTTCTCGCTGCTCCCTTCGCAGGTGAGAGTCACCGCCGGCAAACCGGCGTAGTCGGCGAAAGTGTCCGCTCCCACCTTGTAGTTCGCCTGGTAGGGATTGGTGAGCGTGCGGATCGCTATGCCGAGCGTAGTATCCGTCTCCGCAGCCTCAGCCCGGCCTCCGGCGAATGCGCTGGTTGCAGCCAGCAGCATACAGATCCCGCACACTGCGACCACAATGTTCCTTTTCTTCATCATAAAAGCCTCCTTGACAGTAACTGCCAACCCGAGAAATGGATGTTGGGCCCTTCAGCAACCCTGATCGGACCCGTTCTCAGCCTACTACAGATCCGCTATATGTCAAGAAGTTTTTCAACAAAGTTTTTTAACTGGCCGCCGATTCTTTCTTGGGAACACGAAGACACGTCACTGCGCCGCGCTGCTCACGGCCGGCCCAGGGGCAACCCCATCTACCGGCGGGCGCCGCTGACCGCCGTCCACCGACAAAACCGCCGCGCGGTCCTGATGCCCGCTGCGAAAATGGTGGCAGATGACAAATGCGGCGGCTCCCACGGCGCCGCGCTCATCACCCATAGTCGAATACTCGACCCGTACTCGTTTCTCTACGTCCGGCAAGCCGCCAAGTGCACCCATCCTTGCGCGCACGCGCTCGACAAAGTAGTCACCCGCACGCGTGTAGACCCCTTGAAGCACTATCAGCTGCGGATCACTGACCATCACAATGTTGTTCAGACCAAGGGCGTACCATCCGGCCACATCTTCGATCAAGGCTCGCGCAAACTCGTCGCCCGCCGCGGCGCATTCGGATACCTTTTCCAGACTGACCTGTTGCGGCGTACATCCATCGAACAACGACGATCCGCGGTTAGCGGCGTGCCCATCGCGTACCAACCGCAGCACGCGCTTGGCCGAGACCATCGCCTCAAAGCAGCCGCGTGCGCCGCAGATGCAGCTGGTCTCGTCGTTGGGACTGAGTATCATATGACCGATCTCGCTGCAAAGGTACTGAGACCCGCGCTGAATAGAGCCGTTGAACACCATTCCGCCACCCAGCCCCTCATCCAGGGCGTCGATTATCAGAAAACTGCCCCTGTCGGGCGCTCGCCCCTTCTCCAGTTCGGCAAACGCCTGGTAGCGGTTGACGCAATCCATGAAAACTGGTGCGCCAAATTCGCCCCCTAACTCTGCGAGCAGCATCTGCCTGAGCGGCACATTGCGCCCCCATGACGGGTAATGCGGCGAATAGATGGATATGCCCCCGTCGCAGTCCACCAGGCCGGGCAAGGCGATCACAACTCCGATCAGACGCTCGCCTGACGCACTCTTGCCTGAGGTGAACTCGCGGATTGCCTCTGCGAGAAAGCGCACCACCTGCAGCACGTGGACCTGCCTGTCGAGCATGATGATTTTCGAGTGCGTAATATCGGCGTTCAAGTCCGTAATAACCGAAAGCAGCATCTCAGGTGTCACATGCAGGCTTATCACGTAGCCATAATTCTTGTTGAACGCAAACAGCTCAGGACGCTTACCGCCTTCGTCGGTTGATTCGCCCTTGCCAACCGAGATGACCAGCCCGGCATCGATGTAGTTATCGAGTATCTTGCGCACCGTGGTCTTGCTGAGATTTATCCTGACCGATATCTCTGCAATCGACGCTCTATGCGTCGTCCGCAGGAGCTCGAGCACTGCTGCCATGTTGGCGATCTTCAGTGACTTGGGCTTCCTCGACTGCATAACACCTCTTTATGAGCACGCGGAGAGATATGGTTACAGTATAGGCGTCACGGCACGAAAAAAGTCAATGGTTTTTCAACAAAGTTTCGTTACTTAGCTGTCGCAAATGTTCTTGACTGGTGCCAAAAATGTGCTTTTGGACCCAGCCTTGGGTCCCGCCGGAGCTGCAGCCTGAGGCCGTGGCATAGCGCACGGCAAGGGGTTGTGGGGACCGGTTCTGTGGTGTGATGCAGCGCTAAGCTGCCAGATGCGCCGGCAGCGCCCGCGGGGCAAGTGCAACCCGGTTAGTGCTGAGTTCGCCGGTGTCAAAGTTCACCGCCGGCGGGTTTTCGTACTCGTGATGCCAGATCGCCCGCGCCCAGCTGCCCGGCGATTGCAGATGGGCATACAGATGCCGGTGGGTGAACAGCCGTGCGCGCAGCCACGCCAGCTGCGGCTGGGCGCTGATGCCGGCGACATCGGCGTGGGTGGGCT
>SKLB01000004.1 GCA_007123465.1 Spirochaetales bacterium | reverse complement strand
GCGGGATCGCTGATGACTGCAGCGCTCGCAATTTTGATTGACCAGGTCATTGGCCTGATTCACCGCTGGATATCTGCCAGGTTTTCGGGGTGAAGCCACACACAAATGGAGGTCTTTTATGAGAACTAACAAACTACTGCTGACAATCGCGGCACTTCTGCTGCTCGCGGCCGCGGCGGCCAGTGCCGGAGGCACTGCCGAGGTCACCCGCGAAGGTCCAACGATTACCGTGGCGTCCAAAGCGTGGACCGAGCAGCTGATTCTCGGCAATATGCTGCTTGAAATCCTGCGCGCCGAAGGCTATCCGGTGGAAGACCGAACCGGCCTCGGCGAATCGGATGTCATTCGGCCGGCCCTGCACGCGGGCCAGGTCGACATGTACTGGGAGTACACCGGCACCACGCTGTTGACGCTGATGGAACACGATCCGGTTGGCGATCCTGATGAAGCCTTTGAACTGGTAAAGGCCTGGGATGAAGAGAACAACAACGTAACCTGGCTCGACTACGCACCGGCCAACAACACGTACGTCATAATGATGCGCCAGGAGGACGCTGATCAGCTGGGCCTCGAGACTATCTCGGACCTTGCCGACTACATCAACCAGAACCCCGAAGCAATTTCTTTTGGAACTAACGACGAGTTCTACGAACGCCAGGACGGCATCCGAGGACTCGAGGAACTGTACGGCTTCGAGTTTGATCCTGACGGGGTACGTTTCATGACCACCGGGTTGACCTACGGCGCGCTGCGCGAAGGACAGGTGGACGCTGCAGTCGGATTCGGCACTGATGGCCGCATTCCGGCATTCGATTTTGTCACTCTGGAGGACGACAAGCAGTACTTCCCGGTCTACAACCCGGCACCGGTAGTTCGTATGGAAATCGTACAGGCCTATCCTGAACTGTCAGGCTTGATCGAAGAGATCTCGACGCTGCTCGACGGCGAAACCCTGGCGGGCCTCAATCAGCGCGTCGATATCGACGAAGAGGAACCCGAAAACGTTGCGCTTGCCTTCTTGCGCGAGCAAGGTCTGATTGATTACTGAACCACTACCATGCGGCGCCCCGGTATCGCCGGGGCGCCGTTTTGCTGCAAGCGGCTTGTCAGCCCACTGGTTTACCGCGGCGATTGCCTCAAGCGGCTATTGCGTGCTACCGTGTAGTTGCCATCCAGCCACCAATCCTGGAGGATACATACGGTGCAGAATTCTCACACATTTCACATACCGGTTCTCGGAATCGGTTTCTCGCTCGATGCCCCGGCAAAGGTGGCCAAGTACGGCATCTCTTCGGTCATGTCGATCGTGGATGATCAGATTGCCGAACAGGTGCGCGGCTACTACTGCCGTCAACGAAACGAGGAATACATCCCAATCACCGACGAGGACCCCGATCCGCGTGCAAATCGGATCACGGCCTATCTTAACCTGATCGGGACTATCGTCCGCGAGAGATCGGCGGCACTGCAGAGCGCCGCGTTCGAGCCCGGCTCGGAGATTACAACCTATTTCGAACTGCTTCCCGAACAGTCTGAGCTGCACACAAGATACAACACCATGCTCGCGTGTACCGACCCCACCCGCCGCGCGCAGCTTCAACAGGAACTGCGCGCGGCAATCGAGCCCGGAGATATCGACGTCAACATCATGGTCAAGGTGGACAAGGACAACTACCGCAACGGGGAGAAGCTGCCCGCCGAGTATGCCGACGCCATGGCGGCACTGCGCGGTTACGCCCGCAGTGAGCTCGACTCGTCGGTGGTGCTCTCGGCCGGCTTCAACCGCCGGCTTGCCAGATACATGGAGAGCTTTGCCGCCTTCCAGCCCGACGCCTCGGGGTACCTGCGCAAGAAAATCGTGCTGAAAGTCAGCGATTTTCGCTCGGCACTCACTCAGGCACGAATGTTTGCCCGCAGCGGCCTGTGGATTTCCGAGTTTCGCATTGAGTCCGGGCTGAACTGCGGCGGCCACACCTTTGCCACTGACGGCTACCTTCTGGGGCCGGTTCTCGAGGAGTTCAAGACCCGCCGCGAAGAGCTGCTCGATACCCTGTTCGCGATCTATACCGATGCGCTTGTCAAGCGCGGATCAGCCGTGCCGCCGCGGCCGGCGTTCCGGATCACCGCACAGGGCGGTGTCGGCACCCCCAGCGAGCATGACTTCCTGCTCCAACACTACGCGGTAGACAGCGTTGGATGGGGCTCTCCGTTTCTGCTGGTACCCGAGTGCATCAACGTCGACCCGGATACACTGGGAAGACTCGCCGCGGCCGGTGGCGAGCAGATTGTTTCCAGCGGCGCTTCGCCGCTCGGCGTGCCGTTCAGCAACTTGACAAACTCCGCCTCCGAAATCCACAAACACGAACTGGCGCGCCGCGGCAAACCCGGCAGTCCGTGCCCAAAGGGGCTTTTGAAATTCAACACCGAATTCACCGAGCTTCCCATATGCACCGCCTCGCGCACCTATCAGCGCAAGAAGATCGCCGAGCTCAACGCCCGGAATCTACCTGCCGATCAGTATCAGCAGCGCCACTTTGAAATCATCGAGCGCGTCTGTCTATGCCGCGATCTCTCCGGATCGGTTGCCATCAACTACAAGACCGACGCGCATGCCGAGAAGCCAACTCCGGCGGTGTGCCCCGGGCCCAACCTGGCGTTCTTCACAAAGGTGGCATCGCTGCGCGAGATGGTCGATCACATCTACGGCCGCATAAACCTGATCAACGGGGCCAGGCGGCCGCATATGTTTGTCAACGAGCTGAAGCTCTACGTATCCGATCTTGCGCGCCAGTTGCTGAAAACGATGCGCGACACCGGAGCCAGAAGCGCACAGGAGTTTCGCAGCTACCGGGACAACCTTCTTCAGGGCATCGAGTACTACCGCAGCCTTATCAACAGCCTGGATCGGGACTATGCACACTGGAAGACGGCCCTGATGGCAGAGATTGCCACCGCCAAGCATCGGCTCGATGAGCTGTCCGCAGCCTATCCGGACCTGGATACGCCGGCCGACGCGTAGCCGGCAATATGCGCGTTGGACGGTTTGACCTGCTGACACCCGGTGCGGTGATAGCCGCGGTAGAGCGCTGCCTGGACCTGATCCTCGACGGGTCTGTGCAGCCGTACCCGAGTTACGTAAACCGCGTCTACGGGTTGCGCGACGATGAAGACCGTGAACTGATCGTCAAGTTCTACCGTCCGGGGCGCTGGTCTCAAGCGGCAATCGCCGACGAGCACCGGTTCCTGTCAGACTGTGCTGCAGCAGAGATCCCGGTTGTAGCACCGCTCTGCAACGCGCAGGGTCACACGCTGCACACTGTGACCGTCGAGGATAGCGATGACCCGCTGCAGCCGGACGCTCCGCTGCGCGATTCCCAGACCTTCTTCTTCGCGCTCTTTCCCAAGCGCGGCGGGCGCAATTTCGACGCCGAGACCGACCAACAGTGGCATCGACTCGGTTCGCTGATCGGACGCTGCCACGCCGTCGGTCTGCAGCGCAGCGCACCCAACCGCCTGGTCTGTACACCGCGCAGTCTGACGCGCAACTTTGCAGACCAGCTGCTGAGCGAAGGCGTCGTAGTCACAAAGGCGCGCGATGAGTTCGAACAGATCTGCGCCGACACCCTGCAATTGATCGAGCCACTGTTCGACGACGTGCTGCTGACCCGCATTCACGGTGATTGCCATCGCGGTAATATCCTGGACCGTCCGGATTCCGGGCTTGTGTTGTTTGACTTCGATGACATGATGAGCGGCCCCGCCGTGCAGGACCTCTGGCTACTGCTGCCGGACTACGCACAGCACTGTACCCGCGAGCTGACACTACTGCTCGACGGCTACCAGCAGTTCACCGCGTTTGACCGAACCACCCTTGCCTTGATAGAGCCGCTGCGCTTCATGCGCATGATCTACTTTCTCGCCTGGCGGGCGTCACAGATGCACGACCACTGGTTCCGCCGTGCCCTGCCCGACTGGGGAAGCGAAGCGTTCTGGATAAAGGAGATCGAAGACCTGAAAACGCAAGCGGAGGTTATCGCACAGAGTGATCCTCAATTCTGGAATAAAAGCCTTGCATAGAATTGCTCCTTGGTTTATAATGAAGTTAATAGTGTTATTTGAGCCCTGAAGGAGAAATGTCATGACAGAAACCGAGGCAACCGCGGTCGCCGGTGGCCAGTATCTTACCTTCATCCTGGAGAACGTGCAGTACGCTGTTGAGGTAACCCACGCGCAGACGGTGGTGGAGTACGCCGAGATTACCCGCATTCCGCGGATGCCGGACTTCATGCTGGGGGTTGTCAATTTCCGTGGTAACGTGCTGCCGGTTATCGATCTGCGTAAACGGCTCGGTCTGGGTACTGCAGACTCCAACACCGCTCCGATGATCATCGTACTCGAGATACCGTTTGAGGAAGGGCGTGTGGCGGTTGGTGCAACCGCAGACGCGGTAAACGAGGTCATCGATATTGATGCTGCGGCCATTGAAGAGCCGCCAACGATCGGCACCCAGGTTGATGCAGCGTTCATCAGCGGAATCGGCAAGCGCGACGACGCATTTGTGATTATCCTCGACTCGCAGAAGCTGCTGCAGCACGACGAACTGGCCTCGCTGGTTTCGCACGCAACGCAAGCAGCAGACTGATCGTGCACGGTTGAACTCGCAATTGACAGCTTTGATTCAAGGGGCGCATAATAGTCCTCGTCATGGATCAGGAAATGCAACAGAAGATCGAGGATGTGCTGCAGCGGGTCAAGGATCCCGAGAGTGGACTTCCAATCGCGCGGCTGGGCGTAGTGGAACGGGTGCGCTACAACGCGGAGAAGCAGGAGCTCTACGTGTTTGCCGACTTCCTGTCGCACCAGCCATCGTGTATGGCGTGCGTCGGAATCGCCTCGGTGGTGATTTCGGGCATCCGCCGACGGCTGGTAGAGGAATTTGAAGCGGAGTTCCCCGAACTCAAGGTAGAGCTGGTATAGCATATGACTTTGCTGGCCTACCTCATCTTCGGGCTTGCTGCAGCGATGATGCTTGGCTGGCGGCGCGGTGTGCGCACAAATCAGCAGTTGCTGATAGAAACGTGCGCCACCACCGAGCGTGTTTTTCAGCCGATAGACACTTCGTATACCAATATCGGCGGCCTGGTAGGTTACAACTTTGCCTATCAACTCGATTCGGCTGCGTTCTACCGTCTCGACGGCACAATCACCACCCTTCCACGCCAGTCTTTGCTCTATTATCCCCTGGCCCGTTTCATGGGCCGTGAAGACAACCTCATACTGACGCTGTTCTGCCATTCTCTGGCGCCCGGAGAGGGGCATATTGTCGAAGAACGTCAGTTCAGTCGCGGCTGGATCCCGATCGACGACGACACTTCGATGCAGTGCGAGACCGTTGAAAACGGAGAGCTCCGGTTTTTCCTTTTCAGCTACAACCCACTGGTTCGCAGGCTGCTGCTTTCAATTCTGGCTCGACTGGCAGGAGGTCCCAGTCTGCGCTATATCGGTTACTACGGAAGCAACGGGTATATTTCGCTGCGCTTCTGCCCGGAGAGCGCGGAACTCGAGACGCAAATCGACGAGCTGCGGCGCGTACTCGCCGGTTGTGTGGCCTCACGGCTCTAGCTTCTGCCGCCGGCAGCGGAGACAAAGAACATGAGCGCCGTACGCAACTTTTGTTTGACAGCAGCCCAATTCAGGGGTACGCTAGGGCGAATCGATATTTGTTTAGTTATTCTCAACGGGAGGAGTGAACTATGACAGCAATTGTCGCAATCGTTGGAGGTGTACTGTACGTGGTACTGTACCTCACCTACGGGCGAAAGCTGGAGTCGACGGTCAAGGCCGACAACAGCATCCAGACGCCCGCGCACAGACTGTACGACGGGGTGGACTTTGTACCCGCGCGTAACAGCGTTCTGTTTGGGCATCACTTTGCGTCCGTAGCAGGGGCGGCACCCATCATCGGACCGGTTCTGGCGATGGCCTGGGGATGGGTACCGGCGCTGCTCTGGGTGTGGTTTGGCAATATCTTCATCGGAGCGGTGCACGACTACCTGGCCGTTATGGCGTCGGTACGTTACGACGGCAAGTCGATTCAGTTTGTTGCCGCGGACCTGCTGACCAAGCGCACCGGCAAGGCGTTTTACTTCCTGGTGTTCTTTCTGCTGGTCCTGGTAGTGGCGGCATTCAGCGCGGTGCTCGGCGGCATGTTCCTGGCCAATCCCGCGGTCCCGGCGGCAACCGCCTACCTGCTTGTAGCAGCGGTCATTCTCGGCGTTCTGATGTACCGAACCAAGCTGCCGTTTGCCGTATCTTCTCTGATCGGTATCGC
>SKLB01000201.1 GCA_007123465.1 Spirochaetales bacterium | reverse complement strand
TCTTGACCACCGCCAGCAGCTTGTCGGCATTGAACGGCTTCACAATCCAACCGGTAGCGCCGGCTGCTTTGCCTTCGTCCATTTTCGAAGTCTGGGACTCGGTAGTGAGAACAACAATCGGGACAAACTTGTAATCAGGGTTCTCGCGGATCCTGGCGGTCAACCCGATTCCGTCGAGATTGGGCATGTTTACATCGGTGATCACCAGCTGGAACGCGGTTCCATCGAGCTTGGACAGAGCGTCCACCCCGTCTTCGGCCTGGACCACGGTATAACCTGCCTGGTCGAGTACAAACGCCACGCTTTGGCGGATCGCCGATGAATCGTCTACAACCAGCACCGTCTTACTCATGCATCACCTCTTCACGCCCCAGTATAGAACACCAATAATTACTTCGCAAGCCTGAATGACTCCATTTTATCTAAAAAAATCCTCACGCCCAACGCGCCGCAGTACGGATTGTTCTTGTACATTGGCGCATTTTTGATCATTATTGTGCGAGGAGGCCAAGATGATTTTGTGTTGTGGCGAAGCCCTGATCGACTTCATACCAACCACTACCGGCGACGGTAGAGAGTGTTTTCTGCCGGCACCCGGCGGCTGCCCTTACAACGCAGTGATTTCGGCGGCACGGCTTGACGCACCGGCCGGCTTCCTGGGCCGAATCTCCAACGATATGTTTGGTGAGATGATTATCGAGCGACTCGAGAAGAACTCGGTATCGACGCACTATCTCTCGCGCAGCAATCAACCAACCACGCTGGCGTTTGTCAGGCGCAGCCACAAGGGAGAGGCTGAATACGCGTTCTTCGCGAACGATTCGGCCGATCGCAGTTTCGCGCCGCAAGACGTGCCGGCCGAGCTTCCTGACGCGGTCTCGTGCCTTGTCTTCGGGTCAATCTCACTGCTGCTCGAACCCGGCGCCACCACGATTGCCGATCTGGTCAAGCGTGAGACCGGCAGGCGCGTGCTTTCATTCGATCCCAACATCCGATCCAATCTGATCGACGACCGCCCGGCCTTTCTGCAGCGCTTTGTGGAGCTGGCGTCACGCTCGACTATTGTCAAGACCAGCGACGCCGACCTCGAATGGATCTACCCGGCGCTATCGCTCGAGGATGCCGCCCGCGGACTCATCAACGCCGGAACAGCTCTGGTGGTGATCACCATGGGAGAACACGGTTCGCGCGCCATCTCGCACAATCTCGACGTTTCGATTGAGGCGGTGCCGGTCACGGTTTCCGACACCGTCGGCGCCGGAGACTCCTTCCACGCCGGACTGTTGACCTGGCTGTACGATCACGACATCCTCAATCCAACAGCTGTCGCGCAACTGACCCCCGAGCAGGCAACCGCAGCGATGTCATTTGCCGCCCATGTTGCAGCGGTCACTTGTTCACGCCCCGGTGCAGATCCTGCCCACCGTCACGAGTTGCCGCAATCGCTACAGTAAGTGGCCAGTATTGCGGTCAGGAACTCCCAGGTGCGCTCGAGTGAGCGCAGATGCAGCCGCTCATTGGGCGAATGCGGGTTGGCGATAGTGGGGCCGATCGAGATCATCTGCATCTGCGGGTACCTGGCGCCAATCACGCCGCACTCGAGTCCGGCGTGCACCACTTCTACGCGCGGTTCACTCTGAAAGCACGCGCGGCCGGCTACCCGCGCGCGCGTCAGCAGCTCGGACTGGAAATCAGGTTCCCACCCCGGGTAAGCGGCATCGGTACGGACTTCGGCGCCGGCAAGCGCCGCCAGCGAGGCGTGCCTGGCGGCCAGCGCGTCAAGCTCGGATGCCACCGAACCTCGAAGAGTGCACACAATTTCGATCCCGCGCTGATTGCTGGCTACGGCTGCCAGGTTGCTGGATGTCTGAACCAGCCCCGCGGCCGACGGCGACATGACCGCAACTCCGTGCGGCAGGGCGTTCAATAGCTGCAGTACGCGGCTGGTTTCAGCCGGCGGGAAAACCTCGCGCGGCAGCGAGTCAAGCGGTACGCATTCGATTGACAGATCCGGATCCTGCCGCTGATACTCGCAGCGGATATCATGCTGCAGCTGCGCCAGACGCTCGCTGCAGGCGCTGAACTCGCGCTCGGCCATTACGATGTCGGCGGTTGCGTGGCGCGCTATGGCGTTGTCGGCATGGCCGCCGCTTAGCGACGCCAGCCTCACGCTGTGCGCCTTGTCCAACGGCAGCAACAGCCGCGTCAGCAGCACATTGGCATTGGCGCGCCCGAGTCCGATGTCGGTACCCGAATGCCCGCCGCTCAGTCCGCTGACAGTGACTCGATACGCGCAGAGGCCGGCGGGCACAGCGGTCCGTTCCAGCGGCAGCGTCAGCACCATCCTGGTGCCGCCGGCGCAGCCGACTGTGATTACAGCTTCATCCTCGGAATCCAGGTTGATAAGAGCGCTGCCTCGCAGCAGTGCGCCGTCGAGCCGGGCCGCACCGCTGAGCCCGGTCTCCTCCTCCACCGTAAACAGCAACTCCAGCGCTGGATGCGGCTTGTGCTGCTCTTGCGCTACCGCCAGAGCCAGCGCAATTGCGATTCCGTTGTCGGCTCCAAGCGTGGTACCGTCGGCGGCCAGCCATTCGCCGTCGACAACCGTTGCTATCGGATCGGTCTCGAAGTTGTGCCTGGAACCCGGCAGCTTCTCGCAGACCATGTCCATGTGGCCCTGCAGCACCACCGTGGTATCGCTGCGGCAGCCACGCGAGGCGGGGACCTCAATGACCAGATTGCCGGCCTGGTCCGTGCGCGATTGAAGCTGGTGCGCGGCGGCCCACTGCACCAGCCGAGCGCGGATCCGCTGCTCGCTGCGTGAAGGCCGGGGGATCTCGCATACCATGTGAAAATGTTCGATAATCCGGGCCGTTGCGTTGGTGGTATGCTGCATCAGTGGTTCCTTGCGCCGCATTGTAGTGCAAACGCGTGCTTTTGACAGCGCTGCCCTTTTGTGCGTATGCTCTAACGGTGAAGACAAACCTGTTCGGTCTGCCGCAGCAGGGCCTTGAGGCACTGGTTTCCCGACTCGATATGCCGCGTTACCGCGTTGACCAGATTATGCGCTGGCTCTACCGACACCACGTTACCGCTATCGAACAGATGTCCAACCTGCCACTGGCGGACCGGCGCGCCCTGGATCAGATTGCAGAAATCCGGGTGCGCCCTCCGCAGCAGAGCCTGACGTCCAGCGACAAAACCCGCAAGTACACCTTTGAGACCGACGCCACCGATCTGGTGGAGACCGCGCTGATCCCCGAAGGCAAGCGCATGACGCTGTGTCTCTCTTCTCAGGTCGGCTGCCGGGTGGGCTGCCGCTTCTGCGCCACCGGCGCAATGCGTTTGCGCGGCAACCTGTCGCCGGCCGAAATACTCAACCAGTATCGTTCGGTCCCCGAACGCGACCAGATAACCAACATCGTCTACATGGGCATGGGTGAGCCGCTGGACAACCTCAACGCGGTAGTCGATTCGGTTGAGCTTCTCACCAGTCAGCACGGCTACGGACTGGGTAACCGCCGCATCACACTGTCTACCGTAGGCAAACCGGAGCCACTGGCGCGCTTTCTGCAGCGCTGCGATGTGCGCCTGGCGATCAGTCTGCACACTCCGTTCCAAGAACAACGGCGCGAGCTCCTGCCGGGCACCCGCGGCTACGACCTGGATCAACTGCTGCGAATACTGCGCGACCGTGCACGTCAGGACGCCCGACGGGTATCGTTCGAGTACGTGATGCTCAAGGACGTCAATGATTCGCTCGAGCACGCCGATGCAACCGCACAACTGCTGGCCGGAATGCAGACGCGGATCAACCTGATCCCGTTCCATCCCTGGCACGGAAACGACATGCAGCCAACACCGGCGGCACGGATCGAAGTGTTTCGCGCGCGGCTCGAGCAGCGCGGCTTGATCGCTACGGTACGCGCAAGCCGCGGAATGGATATCGAGGCCGCCTGCGGGTTATTGGCCACCAAACGGCCGCCAATTGCGCCGGTTGTTGCCCACGGTTGAAGCAGCGCTCCCGCACAGCGCGTTATAGCAGGTATGAAACCACCGGATGCTCAGGTACAGCGGCGGCCCGTCGATGATCCGCTGCGCGATGCCGCCAAGCGGATCTTCGATGTGGACTACCTCTATCCGTACCAGCGGCTGGTGATCGCTAATACAATCGAAGCCGCCGAGGGCGATAGAGACGCCCCGCGGCAACAGATGGTCCTGCTGCCTACCGGCGCCGGCAAGAGTCTCTGTTTCCAGCTGCCGGCCGCGCTGCTGCCCGGTTGCACGGTAGTAGTCTATCCGTTGCTGTCGCTGATTGCCGACCAGGAGCGGCGGCTGCAGCAGAGCGGTATCGAATCCGCAGCCCTGACCGGTGCCACGGCCACCGCTGAGCGTAAGACAATCCTGAGGCACGTGCAGAGCGGCCGGCTGCGGTTACTGCTGACCAACCCCGAAAGCCTGACAGCCGAACCGGTGCTGCACGCACTGGCGGACAGCGACGTTGTGCATCTGGTTGTCGACGAGGCACACTGCATCTGCGAGTGGGGGGAGACATTTCGTCCGGCGTATCTGGAGCTGGGGCGTCTGGTCGCAGAAATCGGCCCGCGGGTGCTCACCGCGTTTACGGCTACCGCCTCAGCAACCGTGCTGGACTCGATCCGTACGCACCTGTTCGGCGGCCAACCCGTGCGGCTGATCTCGGCTAATCCCGACCGTCCCAACATCCGCTACTACGTCATTGAAGCCGCTTCGGTTTCGCGCGCGCTTGTAGAACTGCTGGGAGGCCACGCTCCGGGCCCAACCGCACTCGGCAGCGCTCCACCGCAGCTTCCACTGCCGCGCCCGGCAATTGTTTTCTGCCGCAGCCGTGCCGGCACCCGGCTGACCGCGGTTCACCTGCGCCGCGCGCTCGGCGAGGATCAGATTCGGTTCTATCATGCCGGCTTGAATTCAGCCGAGAAGCAGGCTATCGAGAAATGGTTCCTGACTTCGCGCAACGGGATACTGGTGGCAACCTGTGCTTACGGCATGGGAGTGGACAAGAGCGATATACGCAGCGTGATCCATCCGCAAGCCGCGCCGACCATCGAGAGCTTCCTGCAGGAATCGGGGCGCGCCGGGCGTGACGGACAGCCGTCGATCTCGATAACGCTGAGACCCTCCGCGGCACAGGCAACCGAAGCAGCACCTGCCGCAGCTTCTTCGGCAGAGCAGCTGCGGCAGGCCCGTTCGGCCACGGTGCAGCGCTTCCTGTTGACCGAGCGCTGCCGCCGGGCGTTCCTGCTCGAAGCCATGGATGCCGCGCGGCAAACCTGCAGCGGCTGTGACCGCTGCGACGCGGTCCAGCAGCGTACCCCGCCCGCTCTGACCGCTCTCAGCCATACGGTAAGGCAATCGAGACGCCGTCTGAGCCGTGCCCAGCTTTGCCGGTTGCTGAATGGGAACCTTGTCAGTCGCGATCTCAGCGCCGGGATCATGCAGTTGCCGCACTTTGCCGCTCTGCCGGGATGGAGCAGCCGGGAAATCGAGGAGCTCACCGACAGTGCGCTGAGCACCAAACTGGTGCGGTCCTACAAGCGCGGGCCGTGGCGCAACACGCTCGACAGCGCGCCGCGTCACGCTTCTTGACCACAGCCGTGTGCGGCGATATGTTGAGGTAGCCGCAGACAAGGAGCAACCGTGTTTACGATATCGGCAAAGGGCGTCTACGGGCTGACGGCCACAGTAGCGCTGGCGCAAAGCTACAGGTCGGGTCCGGTTCAAATTCGTGATATCGCCTCGACTCACGCGATCCCGCAGCACTACCTGGAGCAGATCCTGGTGCAACTGAAAAAAGCCGGCTTTGTAGAGAGTTACCGTGGGGCGCAAGGCGGCTACGCGCTGGCGCGCGAACCGCGGCAGATCCAGGTTGCCGAACTGCTGGCCGCACTCGAAGGACGCCTGGAGATCGTAGCCGAAGACAAACGCGACGGCGCTCTGGGCTTCTTCTGGTTACGGCTGGAGTCATCGATAGCACAGCTGCTTGAGCTTACGCTCGAAGAGTTGTTGCAGGACAAGATGCGCAGCGAGCAGAGCTTTGTCTACACAATCTGATCACAGCGCCAGTACGCTCCTCGCCATCAGTTCAGCAACTTCCTTCTTACGCTGCGGCGTCATTGAGCTGCTCTCGGAGCGCAGGAAGCTATCGAGACGTCCGGCAAACGGGTCCGGCACAATCGGCAGTTCCTGCACCTGCTGGTAGAGGCCGCGAGCAGACGGTTCGAAACGGTGATTTATGGCAAACAGCACGCTGAAGAGGCTGCGGATGAACCCGGCGCTTGAGATCAGAAAAAACAGCGAGTCCTCGCGCACCACCGCGGCGTGCAGATCACCCAGGAAATGCTCCATACGCGCCTCGAGTGCAGCACGCAGGCCGTCCCAGAACTGATCGTTCAGCGCATCGAGGTCTTTTCGGACTTCGTCGATCCAGTCGGACTTCTGGTAGAGAATCTGCGACTCCTTGAGCCGATAAAACATATAGGTACCCGAGTCACGCTGCACAACTTCACTGGCTTTGGCCGCGTTGATGATCTCGTCAAATCGCCTGAGATCCTTGTATTCGATGCGAAAGGGAATATCGCGCAACAGAAAGCGATCCTTGCGATTACTCTGCAGCGATTCGAACGCAACGCTATCCTCAAATACGGTACGCCGCCGGCTTTCATCGGGAATGTCCGCGGTACAGTAGACATCAAAGCTGATGAAGAAATACGGATCGTAAAGATCTTCTCCCGACTCCACCATGGAAATGGTGTCAACCGAGTCCCAACTTGAAATCCGCCCCACGATCTCCGTTACTGCGCGCTGAATCTTGTTTGTCATTGCCACCCTTCCGTAGCCGCTCAGTCTGTATTGCTCTACTGGCCATCAGTATAACACGATCACGGCTCGTTGCAAAAGTCGGCCGGCGGCGCTACTATCCAGCCATCATGTTTCTGCTTGGCCTGTCACTGCCCGACCACGTTGAGCAGATCTGCTACCGCGCCCAAGACAGCCTGTGGCGGCAGTACGGTCTGGCTTCTACCAGGGCGCTGCCACCGCTGATCGTTGCCGGGCGTCTGGACGAGTCGGAAGCCTTCGATCCCCGCACCGCGCACTCGTTGCTGCGGGCGCTGCTGGGGCTATCGCTGGTACCGTTTACGCTTCAAGCGGTGCGCGCAATTGACGACGTATACGTGGCTCCGCTGACACCCTCGGCCACGTGCCGGGTACTACGAGAACGCCTGCCTCTCGCTGCTGACTGCGCTCTGCCGCCGGATTCGGTGTTCCTCGGCTGCCGCGAGCATCCGGGATTGCCGCGGCAGCCCCTTGGAAGCGCACCGCTGTGGCCGCGGCCGATCAATACGGCATCGGCGATGGTTATCGAGGTGGTCAGCGCACATCCCCCCTGCTGGTGGCAGACCGTTGCGTGGCGTATCGCTGCTGAACACAAACTGACCGCTGCGAAATGAGCGCCGCCGGCGCCCGCCGCTCTATTCCACAACTACGCCCCCACAACTACGCGGTTGCGCCCGAGTTCCTTGGCCTCGTAGAGCGCTTTGTCGGCAGTCTCTATCAGCTCTGCAACCGAAGAACAGGCCGGATGCGATGATACTCCGGCGCTGAACGAGACGTAGAACTCTTTGCCCTGAAACTGTTGCCGGATCAGGGCGAAGCTGTCGCGTATTTCGTTCATGATCCGCTCGGCCTGATCGAGCGCGGTATCGAACAGGACAACACCAAACTCCTCGCCACCGTAGCGGCCTATAACGTCAGACTTTCGCAGCCGATCCTGCAACAGGCGCGAGAGGCTCTTCAGCACACGGTCCCCGGTGAGGTGCCCATAGGTATCGTTGACCGACTTGAAGTGATCGATGTCGATCATGCAGAAACAGAGACTGTTACCGATTCGCTCGGCGCGCTTCAACTCAGCGCCCACTTTTTCGCGCAGATTAGAGTGGTTCAGCAGTCCAGTCAGTGAATCACGCTCCATGAAGAACCGCATGTGACGGGTGCGCGCCGCGCGCAGGCGCAACAGCGCGTTCAGGTAGCGCGGGACCACCGGTTTGCTGACAAAGTCGTCACCGCCGTAGCCGATGGCCGCCAGCCGCTTCTCGACGTCTTTCTCGCTCGACACAAAGATGATCGGTATACCGATGAACGTCTCCTGCTGCCGGATCAGCCGTGTCAGCTCAACGCCGCTCCACTCCGCCATATGCATATCCATCAGAATCAGTTCGGGCTTGGATTCGATCAACACCGGGAAAAGGTTGCGCGGATCGGAAACCACCGATGTGATCATGTCGTCAGACTGCAGAATGTGAGCGTAAGTTGAAACATCTTCAGGGTTGTCGTTGACGATCAGAACGTGGTACGGCTCGCGCTCGGCGGAACCCATCAGGCTGTCGATCTTATCGATCAGCCGTGCAATCTCCAGCGGCTGTACCATGAACGCATCACCGCCGCCGCGAACCGAAGCCAGCCGCAATTCAAAGGTGTCGGTCCGGGAAATGTAAACCAGATGGACTGTCTCGGAGTTCTGCTGCTTGAAATCCTGCATAGCGTGCGTGAACTCATCGTCCTGCTGCAGCAGTTCGGCGTCGAGCATCACAACCGATATTGGAGCAGAACCGGTCACCGACTGCAGTTCACGCCAGTCAGCCACGACGCGCGTTGTGAAACCGAAAAAACCGAGCTGATCGCTCAGATCGGCCGCCGATCCGGCGTCGGCCAGCGAAATGCAGACCAGCCGCGGCCGGGTATCTGCGTGCTCAGAACCGGCATCATATGTAGGGGTGTCGCGCTTCATACCGTAGCCATAGTAGGCGAAATCCCTTTCCGATTCAACAACGCGGCGACGCCCTCACCCGATCAGCCGCGGATACCCGCACAGAGCGCGGATTTCGCACCGGCCGCAGTCGGGCCGCCGCGCGTAGCATCGGTAGCGCCCGTGATAGTTGACGCACATCGAGAACGAGTAGTGGACTTCCTGCGGCAACAGTGCCGCCACTTCGCTCTCGATCCGCTCGGGTGCCGCAGCTGTGGTGAGTTCCAGTCTGCGTGTCACGCGCGCAAAGTGCGTGTCAACGATGATTGCCGGAAGCCCGAACAGCGCGCCGCGTATGACGTTTGCGGTCTTGCGCCCTACTCCGGGCAACGAAAGCAGCTCCTGCATCGATTGCGGGACCTGACCGCCGAAGCGGTCACGCAGCACCACCGCAGCGGCGCGAATGTTGCGCGCCTTGGAACGGAAAAAGCCCGTACTGTGAATGTATCGCTCTACATCGGCCTGAGTGGCTTCGGCGAGCGTCTGCACGGTAGGGAACGCAGCAAACAGCGCCGCGGTGACGCCGTTCACCTGAGCATCGGTAGTCTGTGCGGATAGAATAACCGCAATCAGCAGCTCATACGCGTTGTCGTAGCGCAACAGCGGCCGCTGATCGGGGTAGGTCTTCTCGAGTACGCGCAGCACGCGCACGGCGCGCTGCGCCGTAGCGGCCGCCGCTTCAGGCTCCACCGCGGTCCTCCTGCCGCCTCGTGCGGCCGTGGAAGCGGCGGTACCCATCACGCAGCTCGGAGAAGGAGAATCGCTGCGGTACCGGATCGTGCCCGCCGCTGAAGAGCGCCGAACAACGCAGCACGCGCGCGAGCGCCAGCAGCAGCCCTCTGAAAACGCCGTGCTGCATTATGCTGATGTGCGCGTAGCGCGAACAGCTCGGTGTATAAATGCAGGACTGCGGCAGCCACGGTGAAACAATCTGGCGGTAGAGCCAGATCGGCAGAACAAACAGTGCGCGTACTGCGCGCAATGCAAAGGGCCGGCGGCGGTCTGCCGCAGCAGGGCTCTCCTCCACAGCCGCTACACCAACACAAACGGCTGCGGCAGGAGCTCGCGCAGCAGCAGCGTTCGCTTCACCCCGGTTGGATGCGCCAGGTGGATCGGCGTCTCGGGGCTGCAGAACTCGGCCAGAATCTGGAGACAGATCGCGCACGGTACCGAAGGCGGATCGGCAGCGGTTACCACCACGATGAACTCGATGGGGCACTTGCCACGCCGCGAGACCATATGAACAATCGCCGATCGTTCGGCACATATGGTTGCGCCATAGCTGGCGTTTTCCACATTGCAGCCGACGTAGAAGGTGCTGTCATCGCACGCCTTGATTGCCGCGCCAACCTGGAAACCCGAATACGGCGCGTAGGCGTTCTCTCGCGCGCGCGACGCGGCCGAGACGGCCTGCTCAAGCGTAGTCACAACTCACACTCCTATCATCGTCAGAAAAATCTCGCGCCCCTGCGCTCGATTACGGTGTTCGCAAAGGTAGACTCCCTGCCATGTTCCCAGTACAAAACGTCCCCCGGACACCGCAAGCGTAACCGAAGCTCCCAGCAGTGCACTCTTGGCGTGCGCCGGCATGTCATCCGGCCCTTCAGAGGTGTGCACGTAGTACGGCTCGTTTTCGGGGACCAGATGCGAGAAGATGGCTTCCATGTCGCTACGCACATCCGGGTCAGCATTCTCGTTCAGCGTCAGGCTGGCCGAGGTGTGCAACAAATGGATGTGCGCAATACCGCGGTCGATCTGCCATGAAGCGGGAATTGCGTCTTCGATCTCCCGCGTAATGAGGTGAAAACCCCGGCCACGCCGGCTGAGCCGGATCCGCGTCTGCTCGACTTTCATTGGTTCTGCTCCTCACCGAAGACCGAATGGCGCAACCAGAGAAACCGATACGGGCGCAGGACGATGTAGTCTCCCTCCAGCTGCGCCGGTTGTCCACTGATTACATCCACAACGTCCGGTTCTATACCGCATTCATCGAGTATGGATAGCGCAACGATCTGGGTAACATCGGAGATGTTAGCCAGGACCAGGGTACGGTGATCGGCGCTGTAGCGCAAGTACGCAACCACGTGATCGTTGGCAGGGTCAAGCAGTTGCGCCTGGTGCAGCGCCGACAGCTCAGCGAGACGTTTCCGTGTAGCCAGCAGGTGCTTCATCCTGGCGTAGATACGGCCCTCCACGGTTTGCGGGTCCCTCAGTCGCGCCATCTTTTTCCAGTCGATCCGCGGCCGGTGCATCCAGCGGTTGTCTTCACGTTTGTCCGGCTCGTCCAGATAACTGTAGTCATTCAAGTAGCCAACTTCATCACCGTAGTAGATGATCGGGATCCCGCCGATCGAGCACACGATAGAATAGAGCAGCAGCAGCCGGTCAATAGCAGCGTCCACGCCTCGCGCATCGTTGCTGTCCAGGGCCGCTTCGAGACCCAGCAGGCTGGCCGCGCTGCCGCTGATACGAGCGTCGCCGGTGCGCGGATTGACCATGAACGGGGCCCCGGTGGCGCGAGATTCGGGATAGCGTCCGGTGAAGTAATCAACGATGAAGCGCCGATGCAGATAGGGGTCAAAACCGCAGGCGCGGATATCGTCATCGGCATAGCCAAGACCGATATCGTCATGACAGCGAATATAGGTGAACCAGGTAGCCTCACGCGGAATTTGCGGCATGCCGGCCAGACCACGGCGAAACAGCTGCGTCGAGCGGGTTGCGATGCAATCCCATAGCAGCACCATCAGCGATACGTGGTAGGCCATCTCGCACTCTCTGCCGGCCCAGTCATCGGTGCCGAAGTAACGGACGATCTCCGACGGTTGCACCACCGCCTCGGCCATCAGCGCACTCGCGGGAGCCACAACCGACAAGCAGAGGCGGAACAAGCGCAGGATGGTGTGGGCTTCATCGAGATTCTGCCCCGTGGTCCCGATCTTCTTCCACAGGTAGGGCACCGCGTCAAGGCGCAGCACATCTACGCCACGGTTGGCAAGAAAGAGCATCACGTCCAGCATCTCGAGAAACACCTCGGGATTGGTGTAGTTGAGATCCCACTGGTAGTCGTGAAACACCGTCATCACCCAGCGCTCGGCGTCGGGGATCCAGGTGAAATTGCCGGGGGCGGACTCGGGAAAAACCTCGGGCATCGAAGCTTCGAACTCATCGGGAATTGTGCGGTCATCGTACATGTAAAAGTAATCGCGGTACTTCTGCTCCCCGCCGCGGGCGCGTACGGCCCATTGGTGCTGATCCGAGGTATGATTGACAACCAGGTCGAGCTGCACAAGAATACCCCGCTTATGCAGTTCATCGATGACGCTGTCCAGTTGCTCCATAGTGCCGATCCGGGGATCGACCGCCCGGTAATCGCGCACCGCGTAACCGCCGTCATTGGCGCCCTCGGGGCAGTCGAGCAGCGGCATCAGGTGCACCAGGTTGATGCCGAGATCACAGAAATGATCGATGTGCTGTTCCAGTCCCTTCAGATCACCCGCAAAGCGATCAACGTAGAACATGGTCGATACCAGTTCGTGGCTGAGGTACCACAGTGGATCACGCAGGCGCTGCTCATCTACTGCTCGTGCAGCCTTCGGCCGAGCGATGTGCTGAGCGTAGAGCACTTCAACCAGACGACCGATCCACAGTTCCAGGTGTGACCGGCCCCCGTAGAGCGAGTACGCAAGCTGCACGATATCGCGAAAATGAAACGCCAACCGTGTGAAGAACTCACGGTCTGCCACGAGCGCTTTTCTGTCGTAGCTGTCCAGCAGCACAGCCAGCAGATACGATGCTTGTTTTGAATTCATCCGATGATCAACCTGTCTCGCAGGCCATTGTAGTGGATTGCAGAACGCACAGCAACACGCACGAACGCACGCGCGTCTCAGCGGCTGACCCGCGCTCGCGGAGCAAAGAAGAGTGTTTCCAGCCGTCCAAACAGCCAGTCGAACGCGAGTGCCAGAACGGCGGCCGCGGCGGCACCCGAGAAGACAAACGCAATGTTATCGCGCACCAGGCCAGCTACAATCACAACCCCCAGTCCACCGGCGCCAACCACCGCACCGATGGTTGCGGTACCAACGTTGATGATCACCGAGGTTCGTATTCCAGCGGCGATTACCCGCGCCGAAAGCGGCAATTCCGAGAGAAACAGGACCTGCAGCGGGGTCATGCCGATCCCGCGCGACGCCTCGGTCAGCTCGCGTGGGATAGCCTCCATTCCGGCAATGGTGTTGTTCAGGATTGGCAGCACGCTGTAGGCCACCAGCGCAATGATAGTCGGCCTGAAGCCAAAGCCAACCGCAGGCACAGCCAGTGCCAGCACCGCCACCGGCGGGAAGGTCTGAGCAAACGAACTCAAGCCCTGCACAACAGTCAGGAAATCGCGTCCGGGCGGACGGGTCACGATAACTCCCAGCGATACTCCTGTCACGGTTGCAGTGACGCTCGAAACCAGAACCAGCATCACGTGCTCACGGAACAGATCGATCAGCGGAATCCGAGCGTAGAGAATCTCACGAACATTCGGAAACAGCGTCCGCAACAGCGGCTCGAGCAGCTCGGCGTTGAGCAATACAACAAAGGCCAGTCCAAACAGCAGCGGAGGAACAATCAGCCGCTTCATAGCGCCGCCTGGTTGAGCTCTTCGATGTCGGGGAGCCGGATCTCACCGACGACACAGTTCCTCTGGTCAAGTACCGGTACCGCCCTGATCCCCTGTCCGAGCAGCCGCGACAGCGCCTCCTTCATACTCGATAACGGAACCACGCCAACCTCTTCAGGCTTGAGCGTGATCACCTTGTATCCGGATGGAGAGCGCTGCAGCATACCCACCAGTGCCCTGTCGGCTCCGTAGACCCAGACTACCGAATCCGGTCCCCGTCCGCCGTTGGAGAACGACGCCGCATCCTGGTCTGCTATCTGCTGTGCCTCACGAATGTAGCCTTCGACCGGGAAACAGCTCAGCCGCTTCAGCGCGCGATCGGCACCGACAAAATCGCGCACAAACTGATTGCGCGGCGCTGCCAGGATTCGCTCGGGTGAGTCGTGTTGCACGATCTGCCCGTCTTTCATCAGGATAATGGTGTCTCCAAGACGGATAGCCTCATCGAGGTCGTGGGTGACAAACAGCACTGTCTTCTTCAGTGCGCGCTGCAGCCGCAGGAACTCGGTCTGCAGAACCTCACGATTCAGCGGGTCAACGGCTCCAAATGGTTCATCCATCAGCAGAATCGGCGGGTCGGCAGCCAGAGCGCGCGCAACGCCGATGCGCTGCGCCTCACCGCCGGAGAGCTCGTGCGGATGCTTGAGGCGATACTGCTCAGGGTCCAGTCCGATCAGCTCGAGCAAATCGTCGGCGCGTCGATAACGCTGCCTTCGATCGACTCGCTTCAAACGCTGCACAATAGCGATATTGTCGCGCACGTTCATATGCGGCAGCAGACCAACGCTCTGAATAACGTAACCGATGCCACGGCGCAGCTGCTCTGCGGCAAGTTCACTGACGTTGCGGCCATTGATCGAGATCTCGCCCGAGGACGCATCGAGCATTCGGTTAACCATCTTGAGCGTTGTGGTCTTGCCGCACCCCGAGGGCCCGATAAGCACGCACACCTGCCCGTCTTCAACGCTGAACGATACCGAATCTACCGCAGTGATATCGCCGTAATGCTTGGTCACGCAGGAAAACTCTATCATAGCGTATCCTTCCTCAACCCGGGCGGAGTTACCAGCCCGATCAGCAGGGCCATCCCCCGGTCGATCAACACCGCCAGCAGAATAATCGGTATAACGCCCATCACAATCAGATCTGGAGCCGCCTGCCCCAGCCCCTGAAACACAAAGACACCCAGTCCACCGGCTCCAATCAGCGCGGCTACCGTGGTGTTGCCGATGGCCTGCACCACCGAGGTGCGGATGCCACTGAGAATGATCGGTACCGAAAGCGGAGCCTCCACGAAACGCAGCAACTGGCGGCGGCTCATACCCATCCCGTTGCCGGCTTCGATGACCGCGTTGGGAATCACCGATAGACTGGTATACGTATTGCGCACTATTGGCAGCAGCGCGTAGAGCGTCAGCGCTATCAGCGCCGGCGCCGCGCCGATTCCCTGCACACCGATTGCACGCAGCAGCGGGAATTGCCGTGACAGCAGCGCCAGCGGCGCGATCATCAGACCGAACAGCGCCAGGCTGGGTACCGTCTGAATAGTGTTTACCAGCGTGAAGACCGGACGCTCCAGAAGGCGCCGCTTCCAGGCAACGATACCCAGCGGCACACCGATGACCACCGCCGCCATCACCGCAAAGGCGGCCAGTCGAAGGTGAGTTGTCAACTCCTGAGAGAAACGGTCGGCACGGTTGATGTACTCCTGCACCATCGCAAACGAGTCAAGCGCCCCGGACGCGAGAGCGCCGGCTGCTATCGCCAGCGGCAGCACCCGAATAGCGCCCTTGATCATCGGGTTCCAGGACGCCGTGCGCAGCGAGCCTTCAACGATCAGAAAACTCGCCAGAGCCGATATCCAGAACCCGCCGATCGGACCCACGCGGCCAAACGGTGTTGCCTCGGTCACCAGGATTGCCCCGGCGCGCAACGCCACCAACAGCGCAGCGGCAAACAGCGCGCTGCCAACAGCCACTTTGGCCGCGCGTACGCGCGGCCCTTCGCCGGACAGCGCCAGCAGCAAGGCGGCGGTTACAATGGCGGCCAGCAGCCACGGCTCCCACGTCAGGCCTAGGTGCCACAAGTGAAACGGATCGCCCTCGGCTACTCGGTTGGGCTTGAATTCTATAAACGGCAGTAAGAGAGCCACGCCACCGACCAATGCGCCGAGAAACGTGACTCTTTCAAGTTGTGGTCTGCACAAAGTGGCAAAACCTTTCGGCTGGCACCGGCAGCGGAACTACGGCGCCACGAATCCGTTTTCCTGGAGCCAGTCCTGCGCCACCAGCGCGGCGTTCTGACCCTCCACGGCAATCTTGGCGTTGAGCGACTGAAGCGTTGGCATATCCAGCGCTTCAAAGACCGGCTGCAGCAGTGTCTCAATTTCCGGGTATTGCTCCAGCAACGCCCGTCGGGCAATTGGAGCCGGTTCGTAAACCGGCATAACGCCGAGCGAGTCTTCCATCACGCGCAGCCCGAGAGCAGCCACCGGTCCGTCGGTTCCGTAGGCCATTGCAGCGTTGACACCGTCGGTCTGCCGCGCAGCCGCCTGAATTGTAGTCGCGGTATTGCCGGTGGAAAACGTCAGCATCTGGCCCTCAGCGACGCGGAAGTCATACGTTCGCTCAAACGCCGGCAGCACGTCGTCACGACTGACAAACTCCTCGGACGCGGCGATCTTGAACTCACCTCCGTCGCGGATATAGTTGGCGAGGTCCTCAAGCGTTACCAGATTGTTGGGCTCGGCGATATCGTTGCGAACCGCAATAGCCCAGGTATTGTTGGCCGGCGCGCGCGTAAGCCAGACGATGTTATTGGCCTGCAGGTCGAGTCGGGCAACGGTATCAAAGGCTGCCTGTGGATCCTTCCACACCGAGTCGTCGTTGTAATCGAAGAAGAACGCGCCGTTTCCGGTGTACTCCGGATAGATGTCGATCTCATCGCTGGTGATTGCGCGGCGAATAACGTCGGTCGTACCGAATTCGGTACTGTCCACCACCTCAAAGCCGTCGGCGCGCAGGATCTGGACGATCATACTGCCGAGCAGCGCCCCTTCGGTATCAATCTTGGAGGCGACCACAACCGGCCCCTTGGTAGCTTCCGGTTGGGCCACTTCGGGTCTGCCTGTCGCCATCAGCGGCGACGCCAGTGCAATAACTGCTGCAGTAACCAGAATCCATCGAGAAAAATCTTTCATGTACAACTCCTTCCCTCGTTACGCCCTCGTTTTTTTTCGATTATGCGGACGATCGGAGTTGTACTAAAACATAGGTAAGCCGGCGGTTATAGTCAACCTATCTCCCGGCCTCTTCCCGGATGCAGCACAGCGGCCCGGCGCCACCGTCATCGGCGACATACAGGGCCTCAGGTTTCATTAGCTGTAGGATATCACGCTATCTGCGATTGTTGCAGCTGGACAATTTCGGTAGAATCCCACTCCTATGCAACGCGGATCAACTATCGGGGCATTCCTGCTGCTCATCACCGCAGCGGTCTGGGGGCTGGCGTTCGTAGCCCAGCGAGCTGGAATGGAGCACGTTGGGCCGTTTACTTTCAACGCGATCCGCTTTGCACTCGGGGCGGTCACGCTGGTACCGTTGCTGTTCTTGACGCGCCACAGGCGTCTCCGTGCAGTCAGCGCCGGAACTATACGCTTCGGCCTGGGCACCGGAGTTGTGCTCTTTGCCGGCGCGTCACTGCAGCAGGCAGGAATTGTCTTCACCACCGCCGGCAACGCCGGTTTCATCACGGGACTCTACCTGGTAATGGTACCGCTGCTGGGTATCTTTCGCCGTCAGCGGGTGGGCGTGGCGCGATGGGTTGCGGTTGGCCTGGCGACGTACGGCATGTACCTGCTGAGCGTTACCCCCGGTACAGCGGTCAATCCGGGTGACCTGCTGGTACTGGCGTCGGCGTTCTTCTTTGCGGTGCACGTGCAGTTGATCGACCACGCGGCTAAACGTCTCGATGCCCTGCTGCTGTCGGTTGTGCAGTACGCGGTGGTTGCCGCCGGCAGCGCGCTTGTTGCCGTGCTTAGCGAAACGCTGACGCAGGCCACGCTGAGTGCCGCAGCACCGGCAATCCTCTACGGTGGAATCGGCTCGATCTCGATAGCGTATACGCTGCAGGTCTACGGCCAGCGCAACGTCGAACCAAGCCACGCGGCCATCATCCTGAGCCTGGAGGGGGCCTTTGCTGTGCTGGGAGGCTGGCTTGTGCTGAGCGAGGTGCTCTCGGGGCGCGCTATGGCAGGCTGTTTCCTGATGCTGAGCGCGATGCTGTTGTCCCAACTGTGGCCGCAGCGCCGCGGTGACCCTGTGGCAACCCATGCCCGCCTGCCCCAACCGGCCACCGGAGGAGGAGTACCGGCCGAGATAGCAGATTAAGGCGCCTGTTCCGCTGTCCCGTGAAACTCAACCCCGTCGTCCTGGCGCGCAAAACGCACCACGTGATACGGGGAGGTCAACGCCATGGTGACCATGTCGTCGGGCTCGGGGACTGTCTGAGCCACGTGTACAACGGCTTGCCGTCCGACGCGCTGAACCGCCTCTACCTCTACCGCATAGCCGCCGGTGGGCTGTTGCCCCTGAAAAACGGCAACCACTATCTCATGCTCAAAATCAATATCGGGCATCGGCGGCTCGGGTCGCCGGGTGCGATAGAGATCGGCCCACAGCGCGGCGAACTGCTCGTTATCCTCGATCACTCGGCGTCCCGCCTGCTGGATTCCGGAGTGCGTTCCGCGGTCCACGGTCTGGAAGTCGATCGGTTCACCCTGGCGGGCAAATGTAGCACACGCGGACAACAACAATGCGCTGCCTATCAATGCTACTGCTCTCATAGTCAGCTCACCGTTAACGTATCGCCTGGTAGCGATAGTTGGGCTGGCTGTACTGCACCTCGTCCAGCGCCGCCAGCGGTTGCAACATTTCCAGCGGCTGCTGACCGGCGCCAAGCTTCACCACCATGATATGAGCCCCCACGCGGCGCGCCGACGCAATGCCGAACTGCTGCCGCAGCCGTGCTTCGAAGTTGAAAAGCTCAGGGTCTGTCACCGGAGCTTCACCATCGTGGAAACGCAGAATCACGGAGTGCGAATCGATGTCGGAGTCGGCTTCGGGATACTGTGCACCGGAGAGCGCCGCGGTCTGAATCGAGATTCCGCCGGTTCCGCCTGGATCATCGGCCCCCATCGGCGCACGCGGGATACGCTGCTGCAGATTCAGCAGATACTCGAGCGCCGCCTGCGCGTCCACCAGTCCGTGTCCATAGTACTTATCCCACCCCGGCGTTCCCAGATCCAGCGCAGTGGCACGCAGAATCGAATAGACCGCGTCCTGATTCAGGCCGGGCTCAACGGCGTAGAGCAGCGCCGCCACCCCGGCAACGTGAGGAGTGGCCATTGAGGTGCCGGAGAGCCAGCGGTATTTGTCTGTTCCCCAGGTACTAAGCACGGCGTCCCGTGCAGTTGCACCCGGACTGTCGAGCGGTTCCGAGTAGTAGCCGGCTCCGCCGGGCGCCGTAAAACCGACGCCGGAACCGAAATTGGCGTAACTCGCGCGTGAACCCGAGGCCTTGACTGCGGTGACAGCGATCGTATTGTCAAAAAATGCGGGAACAAGCAACCCATCCTCGCCGCTGTTTCCCGCAGCTGCAACGATTGTTACTCCACGCCCACGTGCGTAGGCAATTGCATCGTACAGGGCTGCATCGGGGCCGCCTCCGCCCAGGCTGAGATTAATGACCCGCATTGCACCAAAAGTCTCAAGATACTCGACTGCCGCCCATATCCCGAGAGTAAGGTCATCGGTGTAACCCTGTCCCTGCTCGTCCAGAACTCGCACCGGCAGCAAACCGGCAAACGACACGGCTACTCCTACAAGCCCGTCTTGCAGTGGATCACGGGCTGCAGCAATTATTCCCGATACATGCGTGCCGTGCTGATTATCGGGAATCCCGGGTCCTACGTTTCCGCCATTGTCATCCACGATGTCCACTTCTGCGAGCAGCTGCGAAACAAGATCATGATGGTCGGCTACCCGAGTATCCAGCACCGCCACCACTACCGGGTGCAGAGTTGTGCCGTTGGTTACCAGGTTTTCCATAATCCCCCACGCGCCGGGGGCGTTGATCATCTCCATGTTCCACTGCAGGTCGGGGTCGAAATTGGCCGGACGCAGCGCGCCGGGGGCCGCATAGCTGGAGTGTTCCAGCCAGACCGGGTTGACGCAGGTTGTCAGAATAACGGTCAATAAGGCTACCAGGAGAAGACGCAGGGACAGAGCGACCCACCGAAGGCGAAAC
>SKLB01000139.1 GCA_007123465.1 Spirochaetales bacterium | reverse complement strand
CGCGAGCGATCTGGCATCACGAGTACGAAAACCCGCCGGCGGTGAACTTTGACACCGGCGAACTCAGCGCGACCCGGGTTGCACTTGCCCCGCGGGCGCTGCCGGCGCATCTGGCAGCTTAGCGCTGCATCACAGCGCAACCCGTGGCCACTACCCGTTGCCGTGCGCTATGCTGTGGTCTCGGGCTCCGGCGGGACCCAAGGCTGGGCCCAAAAGCACATTTTTGGCACCAGTTAGTGTACAATAGCGCATGGACTTTACAACACTCGTCGAACAACGGCGTAGCGTGCGCGCCTACGCCGAAACCCCGGTGCCAAGGGCGGCAATCGAGCAATGCCTGCAGGCTGCGCGCCTGGCCCCCTCGGCGTGCAACGCTCAACCGTGGCACTACGTGGTGGTCAGCGATACACCCCGCCGAACCGAGCTGGCGCGGCTGACCGTACCCCCGGTCGGTGCCATGAACCGCTTTGCCGTGCAGGCACCGCTGATAGTTGCCGTAATAGCCGAGCGGCCCAACATTTCCTCACAGATTGGTGCCGCGCTGAAGAACAAGCCGTTCTATCTGATCGATATCGGGATCTCAGCGGAGCACTTCTGCCTGCAGGCTGCCGAACTCGGCCTCGGCACCTGCATGATCGGCTGGTTCGATGAGAAACGCACCCGGGCTCTGCTGGAGGTGCCGAAGTCCCGCCGCCCGGTGCTGCTGATCACCGTTGGCTACCCCGAAAGCGGCTCCTCAGCGCAGGCGGGCCGTTCGCCACAGGGTGGCAAACGGCGCAAGGCACTTGAAGCGGTGGCCAGTACCGAACGCTGGGGGCAACCGTGGCGTGGGTCCGATTAACAGATCAGCGCCCGGCCCCGCGTATCGTCCGGACTATCGAGTCGGCATTTGGCGGGCAGCCGGGTACGTCGATCAGCGGAGATTCCGCGGCTGATAATTCACGTCCTGCGCAATCACCTACCGCAACAGTGCGGCCTTTGCTGCCGGAGGCGCGGGGCGTGTTGCCGCGCCCGATGTAGTAGTGGTCATCGCGCTGCAGCAAGCCGGCTTCGCTCAGCCGCTCGAGCGCAAAGTGCAGGTTGCCGTAGCAGGTACAGCACGCGCCGCCACTGTGCACCGTACAAGGGTAGCCGCGCAACGGCTGGGTATCGGTTTGAAAGACCCGGTCCCCGGTGGGCCGATTCAACTTCTGCAGCCTGGGGCTGAATGTCTCCAGATCAACCCCTCGTGCCCGGGCGTAGTGGGCGATATGGCTTATTTGCTGCGGCACAAATCCCAGAGTGGCCGCTGCAAAGCAATCGACAGCCAGCGGATCGTATCCGGCAGCAACAACGCCGATGTTAACCGGCCTTCCACCGAGCTCGCTTGTCAGATCGCCGTAGGTCCCATCTGCAATCACAAGGTCAGGAACCACCAGGTCAGCCAGCTGTGCAATCGCACGTTCCAGGTCAACCCCGTGGAAGCCACTCTTCAGTCTGCGCGGCATCACGCCCTTGAGATTCTTCAGGCTGCACGTAACGCGAGTCTGGCTGTGCGCCTTGATCACCGGCACATTGATAAGATAGTCGCATTCTGCCACGGTCTTCGAGATCGAAAGCTCGGAAAACGGACCGGCTGCGCGCGTTGCGCGCTGCACAAAGCGGTCGCGCTCTATGTCAAGCAGTCGCACACCGTGTCTGTGCGCTATCTCGGTGTAACCGCAGATCTTGAATGCACGGGTAGCGGATTCTCCCATGCCGCTGCCGTCTGCCACGGTAATGTCATGCACGCCGTGCTCGCGCAACAGCACAATCAGGGCTTCCACAGTTTCAGGGCGAGTGTTGGCGCCCAGCCATTGGCGGCGCGAGACAACCATGTTTGGTTTGATCACTACGCGCGCGCCGGGCGCAAGCGCGCTGAAGGGTTCAATCGCCTTCACAAGCCGCCGCAGTGCGGGCTCTGGGTCGGATCCGTAGAACAGCGTCACATCGAACTTGTCTGCGTTAGAAGACATATCTTGTCCAGTGTAACAGAGGCCAGGTCACTGTGAAAGGCCGTCGCCGGACTCGAACGGGCAGCCGTGCTGCAGATCAGCGAGCGGCGCGGACGCGCAACGATTCGGCTATCGCGCGCGCAATGCTGGCGCCGCCGCTACCCGACGGTTCGATGGGGTTGGCGTAGTGTTCTTGGCTATTGCAGACTGCACGCAGTTCGATTACTGCTGCTCCCACCTCGTGTGCCGCGCGCTGAATGATGTCGTTGAACAGCGCTACCGCTATACTCGCAGCAACAGCTATCTCCGGCGGGAGGTTGCCATTGTAGATGGTACAGACCGTTATCTGCAGACCGGTCCGAGACGCCTGCTCCAATAGCGCCCTATAGTCCGTGCCAAACCGGCGCAGCGGCTCATCGAACGCAGACAAAGCCCGAGCAACCCGATCTACCGGTAGATCGAGCAGCCCTTGATGGCTCAACGCGTCATTCCCGCCACTGGAGATCACCAGATCGGTTGCAGCGTCGGGAACATCGCTCAGCTGATGCGATACTTCGGAAGTGATACTGCCGTCGACGGCAAGCAGGCTAACCGCTGTCCGGGGCCCCACAATGTGCCGCAGGTGCGACGCCACATCCGGCTGCGGTGCGCAATAGACGGCGTTGTCAAAAACCGAGTCCCCCAATAGTACGATGTGTGACATCTACGCTCCTCTATGTAAGGTCGCCATCGCGGGGGGCTGCGGTCAATACCGGCTCTATCTGCGCGGGATGCAACCGTTTGTTTCTTGCTGTATACTGCGCTGCATGCGTCAAACTGATTCTATCGACAACCAGAGCGCCCCTCGTCCCAATGCACCAGACCAGTTTCAGATGGCCGGTATATTTCGCGAGCCTATCCTTTTTGCGTCACTTCTGGGACTCGCAAGCTTTGCTGTCTCTGCCAATGCGCTCCCGTCGATTCTTACTACCGCTGCGCGTGACCTGAACTTCCCGGTTACGCTGCTCGGTACCGCTGTCACGGCCCAGTTCATGGCGTATACGGCCTTCACATTGCTGGGCGGTTGGCTGGTCGACAGGTTTCGAATTCCAGAAATGGCGCTGGTCCTCGTGGGGCTTTCCCTGATCAGCCTTGCACTGTTTCTGGTACCGAGATCAGGACCGATCATGACCTTCTACCTGTGGGCTGCAGTACTCGGAGGAGGAGGAGGCCTGATCGAGAGCCTCTCGTCGGTGATAATATCGGACTTCGATACGCCGGGCTCCAGCAGGTTGTTGAATCTATCCCAGTTCTTCTACTGCCTCGGAGCCGTCCTGGCGCCGCAGATAGCGGCTTACGTGTTGCGGCTTGGGTCCACATGGTACAGCGCGTTCTCCGCCTTCGGCATATCCACTGCCGCAATTGCTGCCTGCTACGCGGGCGCCTGGTGGATGCAATCGAGACGGCAGCGCAGCTCCGCTCTACCCCCACCCCAACCGCCGGACCGGCAGCGTAAGACGTTCGTGTTCTCGCGGGCACAGGTTGCCGTTATAGCGCTGGTGATGTTCCTGTACGTGCTTGCCGAGGGGAGTATGGTCACATGGACCGTAGCCCTCTTCGAAATCGAGCGCGGACTGAGTGCCAGTGAAGCGGCACAGTACCTGTCACTGTTCTGGACTGGAATGCTTGTGACGCGTGCATCAGCGGCTTTCCTTCCGCTCAGGCTCTCCTATCGAACCAATATCATGTCCGGTTTCTCGCTGTTCCTGGCAGGACTCATCTTTCTGATGATAAGTCCGAACCCGCTGCTGGCCGGAGTCTCGGTCTTCCTGGTGGGAGCAGGCGCGGGGCCAGTGTGGGCAACAGTAGTTAACATGACGCGGCAGGCTACCCACGAGGCTCGATCGGTGGCAACAATAGTGGCCGCCGGATCGCTCGGCGTAGTAGTGGCCCCGAGCCTGACCGGGCAGCTGATCGAGTTGTGGGGCTTCTCTGCAATGCTGCTGTTTGTGTGTGCAGTGGTCACGTTAGCTCTCTTAACCGCAGCAGGAGTGCTGTCGGGAACCGCCGCAGCCCGAAATCAGCCGCTACTCACCGAACAGGAACTGTGACGGGTTCAAACTGCACACACGATGCCTGGTTGTTGCATCCAGCGGCGCCTCGGCCAATCGGCCCACGTAGTGCGCGTAGGACTCGGCGTCAATGAGGCTGAGCGGGAAGTCGCTGCCGAAAAGCAGCCGCGAGGTAACGTTCTCCAGGCGATTGTCGGGCAAAGCTCGCAGCAACGCAGCAAGTTGGCTGTAGAAGCTGAGCCGGGTAGCGTTAAAGGCGATGTCACTGTACACGTGCGGGTAGTCCCGCATAAAGCCCATAAGTGTGCTGCGCCAGCTATGGTCTGAGAGAACTCCCAGGCGCCGGTGATACTGGCGGCCAAAATGTGCAAAGTTGATTCGTAGCTCCGGGTATTCTTTAAGCACGCTCTTCCAGCGCAACGGCGATGTTATGGTTCTACTGCGCGACCTTTCTACAGCCACAAATCCTGCATCGCTGCAATGGGTTGTAATGGGGATGCGCCTGGCCTCGCAGAACCGGTACAAATGCTCAACCTTGTCCCGCTCTGCCCCCAGCGGCGGCCAGGGATCGAATCCCAGCGGCGGGTAGAGCTTGATACCGAGAAAGGTGAAGCTCTTGATGGCGGCGATCTTCACGGTAAGCTCTCGGGTCTGGCGCTGGACCCGTCGGAAGACCCGTCTGACCGGAACGTAGCGGCCGAAGTACTTGCCCAGCATGCGGTCCATAGCCTCGAGTTCGTAGTTGGCAGGATTGATTCCCAGAAATGGATAGATTTCAAAAAACCCGTTGCGGGACTCGGCGTAGTAGCGCTTCATGCCTTCCACTATCTCGATAACCTGATCGGTAATCGGCTTGGAGGGTACGCGGTTGTAGTACGTACGCAGCGGTTGCATCTCCTTGACACCGAAATCGATGATCAGAGGCGTCAGCACAGCGCTGCTGTAGCTGCGCTCACCGATGTGAAGTGTTCCGTCGCGCAACAGCGGCTTGGTGCGAGCACGATCGAACTCGCCGCGCAGATCGTCTTCCATGAGCTTGAAAATGGCACCTGCATCGTTTTCCATCACCGACAGCAGGTTGCGGAACTTCTGTCCGGGGCGTCTTAGCAAAAAAGCAGTGTACGGACCAAACAGCAGTTCACCGAGTCCGCCGCGATCCTGACGGCGGCGCGCAAGCAGTGCCAGAATATTGGGGTGACCCAGATGAATGGCGTGGCAGTGAACGTCAAAGAAGGTGGAGTCAGATTTACTTGAACCACCGGAGCCATTCATAACGGAAACTCGATCCAAGACGTCAGGGGCGCCTGAAGACGCACCTACAATGGCGGCCGGTTGGTAGCCAGGTGACGCCCTCCGTCCAGCGGCAGCATCACACCGGTGGTCCAGGAGCTCTGTTCACTGGCCAGAAACAGTGCGGCCTCGGCTACGTCCAGCGGGGTACCGGAGCGTCCGAGCGGATGCAGCTCACGAAGTTTGGCGTAGAACTCGGGCACACCCTCGGGGCCAAAGATTGGATCGGCCAGTTCGGTGTCCTCCACCAGTCCCGGCGCAATTAAATTCACGCGGATGTTATCGGAAGCCCACTCCAACGCCGCCACCTGAGACATCATATTGAGCGCCGCCTTGGAGGTACAGTAGACACCGGCGTTGGGCAGTGACTTGTGCCCCGCAATCGACGACAGGTTGACAATCGAACCCCCGCCGCGTTTGCGCAAATGCGGCAGCGCGAGGCACATCAAGCGCCAGGGACCAAACAGATTGGTGTCCATCATGCTGCCCCAGAGCTCGTCGCTTGACTCGGCCAGCGAGCCGAAGCGCATGATACCGGCGTTATTGACCAGTATGTCGAGGCCCCCGAAGCGCTCCACCACACTCTGAAGAAAGCGCTCAGCCTGCTTTGTCTCGTTCACATCCATTACGCCGTGCAGCACGCGTGACCGATCAGGGCCAATGTCGGGCGCCGCCGATGCAAGCACTTCTCCACGTCGGCCGCAGATTGCAACCAAGGCTCCTTCGTCATAGAATCGCTTGGCGATCGCCTTGCCGATTCCGGTTCCGCCCCCGGTTACCAGTGCCACTTTGCCGTCCAATTGCCCCATACGCGTGCCTCCTGATTTCGTGCTGCGTTATAGCTCAGTATAAGTCACGGCAGCGGAGGCTTCAAGCTTGAAGCACTGCCGGCGGTACGTACTCATACCGGGGCCGTCAGCGGTTTTGTGCGTGCAGCACTGTCCTGCCGGTCGATATCGAGCGCATCCCACGGGTACTTGATCCAGGCATCGGGCAACTCCTGGCCGGCCCAGTAGTGGCTGACCTCAGCTGGAATCGCACCGCGTTTTTCTTTGCGCT
>SKLB01000095.1 GCA_007123465.1 Spirochaetales bacterium | reverse complement strand
GCCGCAGTACTGCGCGAACGTCTTCTTCGGGAACCGGCAGGACATCGGTCTGCCCGAGATCACGCTGCAGCACAAAGCGCACGGCACCCGACTGCACCTTCTTGTCGTAGCGCATCGCCTGCAGCAACTGCTCGACTTGAACACCGGTGACCTGCAGCACAAATCCGTAACGCTCGATCAGAGCCAACGCGCGTGCTGCGTAGCGTCGCTCGGTGATACCGAGCGCAACGCCCAGATCAAGCGCGCACGCCATTCCCCACGCAACAGCTTCACCGTGGGTGTAGCGGCCAAAACCGGCCACCGATTCCAGGGCGTGCCCAAAGGTGTGTCCGAGGTTGAGCCAGGTGCGGATGCCGCGCTCGGAGAAATCACGCTCGACTACCGCCGCTTTGACCGCCAGCGAACGCTGTACGATTGCCTGCAGGGCCTCCTGTTCGCGTGCCTGTACTGCTGTGTGTTCGCGCTCCAGATAGTCAAACAGCTCATCGTCGCCGAGCATCGCGCTCTTGATAACTTCGGCCAGCCCGCTCTGGTACTCGCGCTGCGGCAGCCCGGCAAGCGCCGCCGGCGCTACCAGCAGCAACGAAGCCGGGTAGAACGTGCCAACCATGTTCTTATAGCCGCTGAAGTTGATACCGGTCTTGCCGCCGAAGGCCGCGTCTACCATGGCAAGCAGCGTTGTCGGTACCAAAGTCAATGATATGCCGCGCATATAGATCGATGCGGCAAACGCCGTCATGTCGCAGACAACGCCGCCGCCAACGCCGATCATCCGGCCGTCGCGTGTCAGGCGTTCGGCCAGCGCCCGCTCAATAATGGTTGCCACCGCGTGCCACTGCTTGGCGTCCTCTCCGGCGCTCAGAACCACCGATGGGCCGTTGTAACCACCGCAAAGCTCTATGGTATTGTGATCGGCAACCAGCAGCGCAGCGGGCTCGGCGCTGGCGTGCTCTGCAAGCACAGCGGATAACGGTGCGCGCGACAGCACCACTTCTGTAGAACCGTGACCTACGGTGTAGTGGAACTCAGACAACGACGCGCTCTTTCTGCAGCGATTCGACCAGCCGCCTGACGAAAGGATCGACAATCGAGTAGGTCCTGCGGTTTCCCTTTACCTCGGACCTGACGATACCCTTCTCTTTGAGAACTGCCAGGTGCTGCGATATCACCGGCTGCGGCTGATTGAGACAGGCCCACAACTCGGAAACACACGGGTCATCACCGTCGGCAATCAAGCACAGAATCTTCAGGCGCAGCGGATGACCGCACACCTTGATCCTCTGCGCGTAGTCGAGGAGTTCTTCTTCTGAGCATACTCGGCTGGTATTCGCCATCGGCTTGTAGTTTACAACAGATTGCCAGGTTATTCAACTATATAAACCAGGGGCTATATAACCGCGCTTGAGGGCGAAGCCGCAGGCAGCGCCTATTTGGCGGCTGCGGCGCTCTTCTTTGAGCTCGCGGCGTCCGTTGAGCCGCTCTTGCTGCCGTCGCCGTTGCCGCCAGACGCCGTTGACTTGTCGGTTGCCGCGGCGCTCTTGTCACCGCTCTTGGCGCTGTCACCGGAGTCCTTGCCGTTGGAACCGTTGGAGCCCGAAGCGACGCTACTGCTCTTGGAGCGACTGTCGTTGATGTAGAAACCGCTGCCCTTGAAGATAACCCCAACCCCGCCGCCAATCAGGCGTCGCAACTGCTTTTTCTGACACGCGGGACACACCGAGAGCGCGTCATCGGACATGCTCTGAAAAACGTCAAAGCTGTGTCCACACGCTCTACATTCGTAATCATACGTCGGCATCGAAACAATTCCTCACTTTATCCAGAATGCAAAATCAGAGTGCGCAGCGCCCCATGCTTAATATAGCAACGCGCGCGCTGTTTGACAACAAAACTAGAACCTCGGCATCACACAAGCCCGTCAAGACGCACCGCAATACCGTCGGCGGCCAGGTAGCGCTTGATATCAGCAATGCTGTATCTACCGTAGTGTACCATGGAGGCCACCAGGGCGGCATCCGCAGCGCCATCGCAGAAAACCTCTGCAACGTGCTGCGGCGTGCCGGCGCCACCGGAGGCCACCACCGGCACGGAAACCGACTCGCTTATCATGCGCGTGACGCGGCAGTCGTAGCCGCTGGTAGTGCCGTCGGCGTCGATCGAGTTGAGTACAATCTCGCCGGCGCCGCGGTCAACCGCCTCCAGCGCCCACTGCAGCGCGTCGCGATCGGTGGGCGCACGGCCGCCGTTTATCACCACCCGATAACCACTGGGCATCTCACCGTCGGCCTGCACGTCCATCCCCAGCACAACGCACTGGTTGCCGAAGGCCGCCGCCCCCTGATCGATTATCAGCGGGTCCTTGACCGCCTGGCTGTTGACGCTGACCTTCTCAGCCCCGGCCAGCAACACGTTGCGCATCTGATCCACCGTTGCAATGCCGCCGCCGACACTGAACGGTACAAAGATCTGGCGGGCAACCTCGGCTACCACGTCCAGCATGACCGAACGGTGCTCGCTACTGGCGGTAATGTCGTAGAAGACCAGTTCGTCAACCCCGCCGTGGTAGTAGGAACGTGCCATCTCTACCGGGTCACCGATGTCTACGTTGCCGCGGAACTTGATGCCTTTGGTGGTCTTTCCTTCTCGAACATCGAGACAGACTATAATGCGTTTTTCCAGCAAAACGGTTCCCCTATGCGCGGTATTCCAGAAAATTCTGCAGCATCCGCAATCCGTAGCGTCCGGACTTCTCGGGGTGAAACTGCACTGCGGCCAGGTTGTCCCGGCAGAGCGCCGCGGTGAACCGCACACCGTAATCGGTACAGCCGATGACCGCAGCGCTGTCCTGCGGCTGCGGGTAGTAGGAATGCACAAAATAAAACGACGTGCCGGAAGGGATTGCGGAGAAAAGGTAGTGATCAGCAGTCGGTTCGACCTGGTTCCATCCCATATGCGGAATCTTCAGTCCGCTGTCGGGCGCAAACCGCCGCGCTATTCCGGGCACCAGCCCCAGACAGACCGCGCTGTTCTCCTCGGAGGCGTCCAGAACAATCTGCGATCCCAGACAGATACCCAACACCGGACGACCGCTGTTCACAAACTGCACGATAGCCTGGTCCAGTCCCCTGGCTTTGAGAACCCGCATCGCGGCAGCAGCGTCCCCCACACCGGGAAAGATCAGCCGATCGGCCTGCAGCAGCACCTCCGGGCGATCCGAGATTACGATCCTGGCGCCAAGTGCCAGCAGGGCGGTCTCCACGCTCTTGAGATTGCCTGCCTCGTAGTCAACAATGCCAACGCTCATGCCCCTATCCTGCCGCTGCAAAACGCGCAGTGAAACTGTGCATCAGGCGTCGCAGTTCGGCAGGCTGCAGCGTAACACCGTGAAACCGCACCAGATTATCGCTGCGCTGGGTCTCCAGTTGGTCCGAGAGCTGCTGCATATCGAGTCCGGCATCGCGCACCAGCGCCAGAAACAGCAGCCGGAACAGCACATGGAAGGCACGCGCATCCTGCTCGCCCTCCAGGCGAATCACACCCGCCATTGCTATGCTGGTCTCGGGCGTTGCTTGACCGGTAGTGCCGCCGCTGCCGGCACGATCAAAGAACACCGTTATGTCCTGCAGCGGCATCCTGAACGGCGCACCAAAACGCGACATCGCTTCGCGTCCCGGCTGCGGAAAGTGCACGGTCAACTGGTGACGGTTTGCCTCGCTTTCCAGCGCTGCCAGTTGGGCCTCGAGCGAAGCTCCCACAGCGGGGATCCCGCCGTCTTCAACCTCGGCTGCCTGCGCCAGGCGCTCTTCGATCTGGCCCTCGGAGACCAGCACAAAGCCCGACCGCAGTACTGCAATCGAGAATCCGCTACCATCTTCGCTGAAGTAGCGCTGCGCCGGACTGCGCCGCGGCAGCTCGGTCTCGCTCCACTGCGGGTCGCGGCGCAGGTTGCTCTCGATGATGCGCCGGGGATAGCGGCCCGCGGCTACCATGTTAAGCGCCGGTAGCGGCATGCGCCCTACCGTGGCAACCACCAGATCGGTACGATCGACAACCTGCGACAGCTGCTCGGTCGAAACCCCGTCGGGCAGCAGCGCTTCGAGCACTAACTCCCCGGTAGCGGCATCGTTGATAAACAGGTACGCACCCTGATCGGCCGGCAGATACGCCACCAGGTCGCGCTCAACCGCCGGCGGCGCGGTTCGGCAAGCGGCAAGCAGCAATAGCGCAGCAAGCGCTGCTGCAAGTCTCACGCTTTGCACAGTGATATTACGCACGCTTCATCTCCGATGGTAACCTCGGTCCCGGAATCACCGTCTTCGATCCACTCGAGCGTCACCGCCAGCGTCTCGCTCATCAGGTAATCACGGAAACGTGTGACCGCGCGGCGCACGCTATCGCTCGCCGCCATGGAAAGCTGTATCCGGTCGCTCACATCGAGGCCACTCTCTTTGCGCAGATTCTGGATTACGCGGATCGCGTCACGCACAATCCCCTCCTGGCGCAGCTCATCGGTGATTTCAGGATCGAGCGCCACGGTGAGCGATCCCTCGTTGAGCACCTTGAGATTTTCCTTCTCCGAGCGCTGAACAACCACACTGTCGGCGGTGATCTCCAGCGCTCGCGTTCCGATGTCCAGACTCAACGTATTGCCTTCTATGAGGCTCTGGATTTCGCGCGGCGTCAACGCTGCGATCTTGTCGGCCGCCGCTTTCATATCTTTGCCCAGCTCCTTGCCCAGTACGCGGTAGTTGGCCTTGGCGGAATACTCGACCAGGTCTTCTTCGTTGTCGCGGAAGACTACCTCTTTGACATTGAGCTCCTCGCGGATGATGCCTTCCATCTCGCGCAGCACTTTGCGTTCGTCGCTATTGATAGTAACCAGGTGCAGCGCCTTCAACGGCTGGCGCGTCTTGAGATCGTACATGCGCCGGATGGCGCGGCCCATTCTGACCGTCTGCTGGGTAATCCGCATCTTGTGTTCAAGTTCGTGGTTGCGCCGCGTCTGGTCGGCCTGGGGATAATCGCACAGATGCACCGAATCGGGCATCGACGCGGTACGCAGGTTGCGGTAGATGGCCTCGGTGGTAAACGGAATGAACGGTGCGGCAACCATCGTCAGCCGCAGCAACACCGTGTAGAGCGTCTGGTAGGCCTGCTGCTTGTCGGTGTCGTTCTCGCTGCGCCAGAAACGGCGGCGTGAGCGGCGGATGTACCAGTTGTTGAGATCATCGATAAAGGCAACGATAGGGTCAATGGCTTTCTGAAGCTCGTACCGATCCAGGTTCCAGCCCACCTCGTGCACCAGCCGCTCGGCTTCAGAGAGGATCCAGCGGTCGAGCGGGTTGGCCGGATCGGGTGGAGCCTCGGTTGGTTGTACCGCATCGATATTGGCGTAGGTCACAAAGAAGCTGTAGGAATTCCACAACGGGATGATCACCGTTTTGAGAACCTCGCGCACCGCTTCGTCCGAGTACTTGAGATCCTCGGCGCGCACCACCGCGGAGTTGGTCAGAAACAGCCGAAGCGCGTCGGCGCCAAACCTGTCTATAACCTCTTGTGGATCGGTGTAGTTGCGCTCGCTCTTGGACATCTTCTTACCGTCGGCGGCCAACACCAGGCCGTTTACTACGCAGTTGCGGAACGCCGGAGCGTCAAACAGTGCCGCGGCCAGAACCGTGAGCGTGTAGAACCAGCCGCGCGTCTGATCGAGACCCTCGCAGATGAAATCCGCCGGAAAATTGGCTTCAAACCACGCCTTGTGCTCGAACGGATAGTGATTCTGGCCGTAGGGCATTGCCCCGGACTCAAACCAGCAATCGAGAACCTCGGGCACACGGCGCATGGTTCCCTTGCCATCCGGTGACGGCCAGGTAATCTCGTCCACGTAGTGCTTGTGCAGATCACTGACCTTCTGGCCTGACCGCTGTTGCAGCTCGGCGCGCGAGCCGATGCACTCGGTGTAGTCGCTGCCGTCACACTTCCAGACCGGAATCGGGTTGCCCCAGTAGCGGTTGCGTGAGATCGCCCAGTCGCGCGCGCCCTCGAGCCACTTGCCGAAGCGCCCGGTCTGCAGGTGTTCGGGCACCCAGCGGATTTCACTGTTGGCGCGCAGCATGCTCGCTTTTATCTTCTCTATGTTGACAAACCAGGACGAAATTGCGCGGTAGATCAGCGGCTGCTTGGTACGGTAGCAGTGCGGATAAGGGTGCAGGTAGCTCTCGCGCTTTACAAGCCTGCGCTCCTGTTTGAGCTTGGCGATAATCGGTTTATCGGCGTCTTTGACAAAGAGTCCCTCGAAGTCCGGAACCTCGGCGGTGAAGCGGCAGTCGGCGTCTATCGGGCAGACGATCGGCAGGCCGGACCCCTTCAGCACCTGGTAGT
>SKLB01000312.1 GCA_007123465.1 Spirochaetales bacterium | reverse complement strand
GCTCCTGCAGCTGCGCCTCTGCCACCTCCGCGCCTATCAGCACCGATGCCAGCCTGGTATCCAGTGCGTCGGCCAGCGCGCGCCCCCGGGCCAGCAGCTCGAACGAAACCGCCTTGAGTTCCCCGTTATGCTGTTCCGCGATGGTCCAGATATAACTCATTGTCTGCCTCCCGTTACCAGCTGCCGCCGCTCCAGAAAGGCTATCAAAGCATCCACTGCCGCCGCCGGGTCACCGTTCAGCGCCACCCGCTCTCCGCCGCGGGCCACCTTTGGCCGCGCTATCTTCACCACCTTGGTGGGTGACCCCTTGAGCCCCAGCCTGGATCCGTCCAGATCGAGGTCGGCAGCTGTGAGCAGCGGCACTTCGGTCTGCCGGGCGCGTTTCTTGCCGCGCAGCGTCGGCAGCCGCACCGTCGCTATCTCCTTGACCACCGTCAGCAGCGCGGGTAAGGCCAGTTCCACCTGCTGGTAGCCCTCCTCAGTCAAACGCTCGACGCTGATCCCGGTCTCGCTTGCGTCGGTGATGTGCGCTACATAGGTTGCCAGCGGTACGTCGAGCCACGCGGCAAGACCGGGACCAACCTGCGCGGTATCCCCGTCTGTGGCACGTTCTCCGGCAACAATCAGGTCAAAGCCGCCCATCCAGCGGATAGCGGCCGCCAGTGTGCAGGAAGTGGCCCACGTGTCGGATCCGGCGAACTTGCGGTCCGAGACCAGCACCCCGCCGTCGCAGCCCATGGCGATCGCTTCCCGGATCGCCTTGATGGCCGCCGGAGGCCCCATAGACACCGCGGTCACCGAGCCGCCGTGGCGCTCACGCAACCGCAGTGCGGCCTCGATTGCGTACAGGTCCAGCGGGTTAACCACCGCCGCCGCGCCACTGCGGATCATGGTTCCGGTCTGCGGGTCCATCTTGACGTTGCCCGTCTCAGGGACCTGCTTGATCGGCACAATTATTTTCACCGGCTTCTCCTGGTACGTCAGCATATACCGGGAAGGTGATGCAGTCAAGATTCTGTTGACAGCATTCATTGAATCCTGTTGTCGAATGCTATCCTGCCGCACGATGCCGTACGATCCTGCAAAGCTGGGGCTGTTACTGATCGACGCCACCTTTGACAGGAAGCCGCCAACCGGGTAGAGTCCCGGAATTGTGATCCAAACCGACGCAAAGAGTTCAGCTGCCTACTTTGCCGCCGTTGCTGCCGTTCTCCTGTGGGGCAGCTCGTTTGTGGCCACCAAGGTGGCCTTGAGCAGTTTCTCCGCGGTAGCCTACATAGTCTTTCGCTTCTCCGCGGCCAGCCTGATCTTCGGCATAATTCTGCTGCGAAGCCGGCTGCCCCGGATTCCGCTGCAGAGCCATCTGCGGCTGGCGCTGATGGCGCTCTTTGAACCGGGGCTCTATTTTGTCTTCGAGACAACCGGTCTTCAACGGACTACCGCGTCCAGCGCGTCGATCATTATAGCGTCGGTTCCGGTAGTAGTTGCTGTTGCCGCAGCGTTGCTGCTCAAGGAGCACCTGCCGCTGCGGGGGTGGCTGGGGGCGCTGCTGTCGATAGGCGGCATCGTTCTGCTGTCGGTCTGGGATGGGGTCACAGGCCTGACAGGCGGTAGTGCGGTTGGAAACCTGCTGGTATTTCTGGCCGTCCTGTCTGCCTCGGGCTACATCATTCTGGCGCGCCATCTGTCGGCCTCGCTCAGTACACTGCAGATCACCGCATTCCAGGTGCTCTACGGCACCCTCTACTTCTCGCCGGGGCTGGTGTGGTTGATCATTTCCGGACAGTGGCCCCAACCCGACGCGGCGGCTATTGGCGCTCTGGTCTTCCTGATTATCGGGGCAACTCTCGGCGCCTTTCTGTGCTACAACTACTCGCTGTCGCGTCTCGGGGCGGCCAGATCAGCGGTGTTCCTGAACGGAATCCCCGTTGTCACGGTGGTGGTGGCCGCCGTGCTGCTCGGTGAGCGGATCTCCTACCACCACGGGCTGGCGGCAATACTGGTAATATTGGGTGTCTCAATTGCCAACCAGCCGCAGAAGCGCGCCGCCCAGGCGGTTTCACCCGGTGTCGGGTAGCATATGGAAGCACTGATACTGAACCTGATCGCTGATGCCTCGCTTGCAATCCTGTTTGCGGTGATTGCGCTCTCTCTGCTGGTGCTGACCAAGGGTGCCGACCTGCTGGTGGAAGAGGCGGTTGCGCTCTCGGTCAGCTGGGGCGTCCCCAAGATGCTGATCGGCGCCACAATCGTCAGCCTGGGGACCACACTGCCGGAAGCATCGGTCAGTGTTCTGGCGGCGCTGCGCGGCTCACCGGGGCTGGCACTGGGCAACGCGGTGGGGTCGATCATTGCAGACACCGGTCTGATCCTCGGGCTGGCGCTGCTGCTGGGGCCGGTCCCGATCGAGCACGCATTGGTGCGCAGGCAGAGCTGGATCCAGTTCGCCAGCGCTGTAGTGCTGGTTGTAGTCTGCGTACCGTTCCTCCAGCTCGAGACGATGCTGATCGAGGGCGGACGGATGCCGCGAGCGGTTGGTTTTGTGTTTCTGGTACTGCTGGCGCTCTACATCTGGCGCTCTATCAAATGGTCCGCGTCCGAACAGCCGCCGGCAGGGGATGTCAGCCCTGTTGCCGCACGCTCTCGAGCCGGCGCCGTGCTGTCGCTGTTGAAGCTGATTGCCGGGATAGCGCTGGTAGTGGCTGCCTCCCAGGTTCTGATCCCCACCGTTGAACTGACCGCACTGCGCCTTCGGGTACCCGAATCTGTCATCGCCGCAACCCTGGTAGCCTTCGGCACCTCGCTTCCCGAACTGGTAACGGCGATTACCGCGGTACGCAGAGGGCACGGTGACCTGGCGCTCGGCAACGTGATCGGGGCTGACATCCTGAACGTGCTCTTTGTCAGCGGCGCCGCCGCGGCGGCAACCCCGGGCGGCCTGCAGGTACCGCCACCGTTTTTCTATCTCTACTTTCCGTCGCTTATCTTTGTAGTCAGCGTACTGCGTATCGGGATCTGGCGCAGCAGAACAGAGCTGCGCCGCGGCTTTGGATTTGTGCTGCTGGCAGCCTATATTCTGACCGTAATAGCTGGATACGTGGTCTCCGGCGTGCCGACACCGACGCACTAAGCGGCAGCCGCGTCGGCGTCACTCTCGGGCTGTTCTCCTTTTCGTACAGCTGGGTACAGCGAATCGCGGCTAGCGCGAGCGGAAGACCTCGCTCACCGAGCGCGAATAGTGGACCCTGTTGACAGTATGGCAGAAGACCTCGGCCAGGCTGTGCACCGAAAAGAACGGCAGCTCCACAAACTCGGCTGTCTGCGGAATACTGTTGGTGACCACCACGCGCTTGAGGTTATAATCGGCGTGCAGCTCTTCCAGCCGCCGGCGCGTGCCCGGCAAGCAGAGATTGTGCGACGCTGCCAGAAACACCTGCTGCACTCCCTTGTTAGTGACCAGTTCGCGCACCAGTTCCACCACGGTGCCGGCGCTGGCGATCATGTCGTCGAGAATGATTGCGATGGTTTTACCGCGAAAATCCCCGATAATGTCGGTGATTATCGCTTCTTCCTGTTCCGGGCGAAACTTGCTCGCTATTGCGGAGCTGACCTCCATCTCGCGGCTGAAGTGCATAACCAGCTTGGTGGCGCCGGCGTCCGGGGCAACCGCGATGACCTCCTTGCGGCCCTTGAACTCGGCAAACTCGCGATTGAACATGGTCAGCGGATCCAGCATATAGACCGGCATGTCGGCGTAGAAACCGTGAATCTGATCAGAGTGCGGATTCCAGGAGATGACCCGGTCGATACCGGCGGTGCGCGACAGGTCCGCCATGAGCTTGGCCGTGGTGGGCTCGCGCTGAAACTTGGTAGGCTTGTCCTGCCGGGCGTAGGGCAGATACGGCAGCACCGCGGTCACCCGGTTGGCGCCGTGCTCGCGGAACGCGCGTGCAGCGATGAGCAGCGACAGATAGTTGTCGTTGACGGCAAATCCCCGGTCGGGAGCCAGCAGCGCCTGAAACAGAAACACATCAGCACCGCCAACGTGGCCGGCCAGTCTGACCTTTGTCTCCGTGTCGGCAAAACGTTCGTCAATGCAGTCCAGAAAGACCAGCTGTTCATCGCGGCCGGTACCGGCAAGGTGCCGTGCGTAGCACTCTGCAACCTGCTGCGCCATGTAACTGCCGCTGCTGCAGCCGGCAATCAGCAGGGGGCCGTTCTTGGACTCGATACGCCGGGCCTGCTCATCGAAAAACTGCTCAGGGTAGACGAATGCGGCATCACTTTCTAAACCGAAGTGCTCAGCCGAACCGTCGCCTCTGGTCTCTGTGGTTTCCACTGGTTCAGCATAATCGACCAACGCGGATCATTCAAGCGGGGAGCCGGAGCACGCGGACACGGCCACACCCGCCGCAGCCCTCTTATGTCGGCCATTGACCGAACAATTAAGTGGGCGTAGAATTGCGCATGATGAAAACAGGCATCACCGCAATCGGATGTTACGTCCCCGAGCGCGTAGTTACCAATGACGAGCTGGCGCAGATGATGGACACCTCCGATGAGTGGATTGTGTCGCATACCGGGATCCGCGAACGCCGCATCGTTGCCGAGGGCGAGGCCGCCAGCGATCTGGCCGTACACGCCGCCAGGACCGCGCTGGAACGCCGCGGCATCGAGGCTGAAGATATCGACATGATCATAGTTGCAACGTCTTCACCGGACTACCCGTTCCCCGCTACCGCCTGCCTGGTGCAGCACCGGCTGGGAGCCAAAGAAGCCGGGGCGTTCGATCTCTCCGCCGGTTGCACCGGGTTTGTCTACGCGGTTGAGACCGCGCGCGCGTTTGTGGAAGCCGGCAGCGCCAGACGGGTACTGCTTATCGGCAGTGAAGTGCTTACCAGTATTGCAAACTGGGAAGACCGTAACTCGTGCGTTCTGTTTGGAGACGGCGCCGGGGCGGTGGTGATCGAATCCTTAGACGACGTTGCCGGCCACCAGATCATGAGTTCATGGCTGCGCTCAGACGGCGCAGGTGAAACCGCGCTGATTCGCCCGGTGAGCGGATCTCGCAACCCGTTTGACCCGCGCAAGCACAGCGCGGCCGACCTTCAACTCCAGATGGACGGTAAGCGCGTCTACCTCTTTGCCGTAGACGCAATTGTGAAAACCATACGCACGTTGTGTGAGCGCGAAGGGATTCTCATCGAGGACCTTGCCTGGATCGTTCCGCACCAGGCCAATCTCAGAATCATCGAAGCCGCCGCCAAGCGGCTCAAACTGCCCATCGAACGCTTCTACACCAATCTGGAACGCTACGCCAATACCTCGGCAGCATCTATTCCGCTGGCAATCGACGAGATGATCGACAATGACCTGCTGCGGCCCGGTCAGTGGGTGCTGAACGTGGGATTTGGCGCCGGGCTGACCTATGGCGGAAACCTGCTCCGCTGGTAAGCCAGGGCGCTACTGCAGCACAAAAAGCAGCGCCGGTTCAAAGCCGCCGTCGTAGGCAATCCGCGTGGTCCAGACGGTGGTCTGGCCGGTGGCGAGCCAGCCGCGGCCGTCAACACCACGGACCTCCAGGTCATAGCTGATATTGCGCCCTTCATCCAGAACCACTTCGCGGTCAAACGAGAGCTGTTGCCCGGCGCGAACGCCGCGGCCCTGCCATACCGGGCCACCGAAGAGCTGCGCCCCGGTTGCCGCATCGCGGACGGTCAACCGGGCGCCCGTGCTGCTGCCACCGGAACGCGCAAGCTCCTGTACCGTGGACTGGTCGTGGTTAATCCGGCCCGGAGGGATCATCGAGAAACGCCCGTCTACCGGCACCGGCGCTCCAATCTGCGGCCATTCTACACGCGGGTTGCCGCTGAGAAGCAGAAATGGAACCTCTACCGATGCAGTCTCGCCGGCTACTACGGCCCGACTGTAGTGCAGCAAAGCTGCGCCGCTGGTGGGGATCGCTATCTCAACCTCTACCAGCTCACCGGCGCGGGCGCCAGAACGCTCTGAATTCCAATTGAACGAGAGTAGCGGCGGGCTGTTTCCGCGCCGCTGAATATCCACCGCTACGGTCTCACTGACCAGCACGCTATCGCTTCGGTAGCCGCGCACGGTGACAGTTGCCTGGCCGCGGATCTCATCGCGGCCGAGAGCTGCCGTTTCGCGTCGGCCCAGCTGCAGAGAAGAAGCGCTCACGCTCAGCTGCAGCGCCGTGTCCGGGCTGCGAGCGGCACCGGTTTCCGGGGCACCGGGCTCCGGGGCAGGCTGCACCGTGGCCAGCGGTGCGGACGCCGGAGGTGGCGTCGGGGCAGGTTCCGGAGCGGGCTCCGGGTCGGGTTGCATCGCGGCCATCGGCGGGGTAGCCGCAGGTTGTGGTGTCTGCG
>SKLB01000007.1 GCA_007123465.1 Spirochaetales bacterium | reverse complement strand
TGCTGGTGGGGGTTCAAGTCCTCCCCGGGAAGCTGATATGGCCCCTTCGTCTATCGGCTAGGACGGAAGATTCTCAGTCTTCAAAGAGGGGTTCGATTCCCCTAGGGGCTATTGTAGTTGAAGCCGGCCGATGCGCCGGCTTTTTTTTGAGCCCGGGGCCAACGACCTACGTGGGAAGGAAACATGCTGAACGCGCTGCTCGTTCTCGACGACGCAACGATATATCCCGGAAGCGGTTTTGGCGCTGAGCCACTCTCGATTGATGAGCTTGAACCGGCTGTCATGCGTCAAAAAGGCGTCGGCGAAGTAGTATTCAACACCGCGATGTCCGGATACCACGAAGTTCTCACGGATCCGTCCTATACCGGGCAGCTGGTGGTGATGACCTACCCGCACAGCGGCAACTACGGAACGGACCCCGGCTGGAGCGAAACCGGCCCGGAAACAGATACCCGGCGCAGCGGGGTCAAAGCAGCCGGTTTTGTTGTTCGCGATCTCTACGGTGGTCCGCCGCCGGATGGGCGCAGCAGACTGTCAGACTTACTGGAGGCGCACCGCACCCCCGCCATCACCGACGTTGACACCCGCGCGCTGACGCTGCACTTGCGCGATAGCGGATCACGGCGCGGCGTAATCGTCAGAGCCCCCGACGGGCTTACGCGCTGGACGCATCCGCCTGCGGCGATGCTGCAACAGGACCAACTCGATCGGGTGCTGGCTTTTCTGGCGGCGTTTCCCGACATGCAGGGCCGCAACCTGATCGGCGAGGTGGGATCGAGCGAACCGACGGTGGTCAATCCCGGCGGCCATCCGCATATCGCTCTGCTGGACTGCGGAACCAAGGCCAATATCGTACGCGAGTTGCAGGCGCTCGGTTGCATGCTCACTATTCTGCCCAGCCGGGCAAACGAATCCGATGTGCGCGCAGCGGCAGCCGACGCTCTATTGATCTCCAACGGACCGGGAGACCCTGCAGTGCTGAGCGCGCAGATCGAAACGGTCAGACGGTGCATCGGCAGCATGCCGGTGTTGGGCATCTGCCTGGGGCACCAGTTAATTGCGGAGGCACTAGGGGCGCGCACATTCAAGATGAAGTTTGGTCATCACGGCGCCAACCATCCGGTGCGCGACGAGGATTCGGGCCGGGTGTTTGTCACCTCGCAGAATCACGGTTTCAGTGTGGAAGAAGCGAGCTTACCCGAGGGCGTACGCGTCTGGTTTCGCAACGCCAATGACCAGTCGGTGGAAGGCATAAGAAACGATGCTATGGGACTGGCCTCGGCGCAGTTTCATCCGGAATCCGCGCCGGGCCCCAATGACTCGCGATGGATTTTCGCAGCGTTTCTGGACATGGTCCGGACAGCCAACCCGGGAGGTGCCGATGCCGGCCAGACAGGATCTGCATAAGATACTGATCGTTGGCTCTGGCCCGATTGTCATCGGTCAGGCGTGCGAGTTTGACTACTCGGGAACCCAGGCGGTCAAGGCGCTGAAAGAGGAAGGCTACCAGGTAATCCTGGTCAATCCAAATCCGGCCACCGTGATGACCACCCCGGGGATTGCGGACAGCATCTACGTCGATCCCCTGAACGTGCCGTATCTCGAGAGCATCATCGAGCGCGAACGCCCCGACGGTCTGCTGGCGACCATGGGTGGGCAGACGGCGCTCAATCTGGCGCTGCAGCTCGATGCTGCGGGAGTGCTTCAACGCTTTGGAGTTGAAATACTTGGGGCCGGAATCGAGGCCATTACCATGGCAGAAGACCGCGGCCGTTTCAAAGAAGTTATTGCCTCCATTGGCCTGGAGAGTCCGCGTTCGGCGCTGATAGCGAATATGGAGCAAGCGCGCGAATTTCTGGAGCAGACCGAACCGCCGATAATCATCCGCCCGAGCTACACCCTCGGTGGTAAGGGCGGCAGCATTGCGCGCACCCGGGAAGAGGTTTCCGGCATGGTCGAGTGGGCGCTGGCCGAGAGTCCAACGCACACCGCGCTCATTGAGGAGTCGCTGATCGGGTGGAAGGAGTTCGAGCTTGAGGTAATGCGCGACCACGCCGACAACGCGGTGGTGGTCTGCTCGATCGAGAACATCGATCCGATGGGGGTGCATACCGGCGACAGTATCACTGTGGCTCCGATACAGACGCTCTCTGACCGCGAGTACCAGGCGATGCGCACCGCCTCGATCGAAATCCTGCGCGCTATCGGGGTGGATTGCGGCGGTTCCAACGTCCAGTTTGCTGTTGATCCGCGCAGCAGGCGCATGGTTGTGATCGAGATGAATCCGCGAGTTTCGCGCTCCTCGGCGCTGGCCAGCAAGGCCACTGGTTTTCCGATTGCGCGCTGCGCGGCGCGACTGGCTGTTGGTTACACGCTGGATGAGGTGATAAATGACATCACCGGCAAGACTGTCTCGTGCTTTGAACCGTCGCTGGACTACGTGGCGGTCAAGGTGCCGCGCTTCGAGATCGAGAAGTTCCCCGCCGGTTACGCTGAGCTGGGAACGCAGATGAAGAGCGTCGGTGAGTCGCTTGCCATCGGGCGTACCTTTGGCGAAGCGCTCAACAAGGCTATCCGCGCCTGCGAGTTTGGTTTTGACGGCCTGCAGGCAATCGACGGGCTTGCGTTGGACACAATTGAGCAAATGATCGACCTGCGTCACCCTCGGCGCATCTTTGCAATCTACACCAAGCTGCTGCGCGAAGGCCCTGGGGCGCTATCGGATATCGAGAGCCGCAGCGGCTTTGACCGCTGGTTTCTGTGGCAGCTGCTGCAGCAGGCCGCCTGGACGCACCGTGCGGTGGCGGACGGCTTGACCGATGAACTTCTGTGGAGCGGTAAACGGTTGGGACTGAGCGATGCGGTGATCGCCACCGCTGCGCGAACCAGCGTCAGCAGCGTCAGGCAGCGGCGTAACGAGCTCGGCTTTTACGCCAGCTATCACTTCGTCGATACCTGTTCGGGCGAATTCGAAGCACAGACGCCCTATTTCTATTCAAGCTGGGGCGAGATCGATGAGGGCGAACCTACGGGACCTGCAGGCGTTATTATCCTGGGTAGTGGGCCCAACCGCATCGGCCAGGGACTCGAGTTCGATACCTGCTGCACGCTTTCATCAATGGCGTATCGTCGGCACGGGCGACCTACCATCATGATAAACTGCAACCCGGAAACCGTCTCCACGGACTTTAACGTCTCGGACCGCCTCTATATCGAACCTCTGACCGCCGAAGACGTTATCGAAGTGTTGCGCAAAGAGCAGGCAACCGACGTGGTGGTGCAGCTCGGCGGGCAGACACCGCTGAACATGGCCACAGAACTGGAAGCCGCCGGTGCCACCATCGTCGGCACGCCGCCGACGCGCATCCGCGATGCCGAAGACCGTGGCCTGTTTGCCCGCGTCATCGCCAAGGCCGGTCTCAGACAGGCCGAAAACCGCATGGCTTCCAGCCGTGACGAGGCTCAGCTGCACGCAGCAGAGATCGGCTATCCGGTGCTCTGCCGGCCGTCGTTTGTTCTCGGTGGCCGCAGCATGTCGATCGTCTATAGCGCCGAGGAGTTGGACAGCTATCTTGCGGGTAGCGGGATCCGCATCTCACAGGCCGAGCCGGTGCTGGTGGACCAGTTTCTCGAAGACGCCTTCGAGTACGACCTTGACGCGCTTTGTGACGGCAAGCACGTCTACGTGGCCGGTATCATGCAGCACATCGAGGCCGCAGGTATCCACTCGGGTGACTCTGCGTGCGTCTTTCCGCCCTACAAAGGTGATCCCGAAAGCCTGCAGCAGATAAAGCGCGCCGCCGCGCTGATTGCGCGCGAGTTTGGTGTTGTCGGTTTTCTCAATATTCAGTTTGCCGTCAAAGGCGGTGAGGTCTACGTTATCGAGGTTAATCCGCGCGCCTCGCGAACCGTGCCATTCATCTCCAAGGTAAGCGGCGTCAACCTGGTGGACGCCGCGGTTCAGCTCTGGATGGGCACCGATTTACGCAGTCAGGGGCTTATCAACGACGGGGAAACCGGAATCCGCAACGTCGGCGAAGGGCGCCCGGTAATCGGCTGGGCGGTCAAGGAGGCGATGTTCTCGTTTGACCGCTTCCGCGATATGGACCCGCTGCTGGGTCCCGAGATGCGGTCTACCGGAGAATCCATCGGTATCGGCGAGAGTTTCGGCGAAGCCTTTGCCAAGGCATCGAGCGCTGCCGGCAGCGATCTGCCGATTGAAGGGCGGGTGTTTGTATCAGTGCACGATTCGGACAAGCAGACGCTGCTGCCGCTGGTGAAGGAACTGCAGCAGCTGGGCTTTGAAATCAGCGCAACCCGGGGTACAGCCGATTTCCTGTTTGCCAACGGGGTTTTCGCCGAGGTAATTCTCAAGGTGCACGAGGGGCACCCCAATATCGTGGACCATCTGGCGGCCGAACGGATTGCGCTGGTAATCAATACTCCGCTGGGCCGCTACACCCAGCGCGATGACGGCTACATCCGCATCGAGACCATGCGCCGCCACGTTCCGTATACCACTACTACCTCGGCAGCCGAGGCGGCGCTGGAGGGAATCCGTTACCTGCGCACCGGCGCCACAGTCCCGCGCCGCCTGCCGGGCAGCTGGTAGCCTCAGCTGGTCAGCTGCCTGCCGGTGCAGCCGCCTCGTGTTCCGACTGGACGTGGGTTTCGTCCTCGAGCACGTAGCCGTTGTAGTAGTACTCCAGACTGTCAACCAGCGCCTGCCAGGACGCTTCGATGATATTCTCGTGCACGCCCACGGTATCCCACGACGTCTTACCGTCACTGGAAGTGATGAATACTCGTACCCTGGCCGCCGCGTGCTGTTCGGGATTGAGTACCCGCACGCGATAGTCGGTAAGGCTGATGTGGCGCAGGAACGGGTAGTGCGATTCCAGCGCGTCGCGCAACGCGTGGTCGAGCGTTTCAACCGGGCCGATGCCTACCGCGGCACCCATCAGATCATAATCGCTAGACTGTAGAAAGATGCGCCCGACCGTCTTGGAAGGGGCATCAAGGGCCTTGTAGGATTCCAGGTGGTAGTTCTTCAATGCAATCAGCGGCGTGTAACGGCCGATGGCTTTGCGCAGCAGCAACTCGAAGGAGGCTTCGGCGGCTTCGTATTCGTAACCGTTGCGTTCGCGGTCCTTGAGTTCGTGGATAAGTGCATTTACCGCAGGATCGTTCTTGGCAAACTCGCCGTAGCGCTTGAGCTTCTCTACAATGGTTGCCTTGCCTGCCAGCTCGGAGAGCAGAATACGGCGCTCGTTGCCAACCAGGCTGCTGTCGGTATGCTCCATCAGGTAGGCGGCCTTGGCAACTACATCGGCGTGCTGACCGGCTTTGTGGCTGAACGCAGCTTCGCCGACGTAGGGTTGGCGTTTGTCGGGGATAATGTTGGCTTTCTCGGCCACAAAGCGTGATAGCGTGGTAAGTTTGTCGAGCTTGTCGGCAACCGCCGGCTTGTAGCCTTTCTTGAGCACCACGTTGGGAATAAAGACGCATAGATTGGCGTTGCCGCAGCGCTCGCCCCAGCCATTGACGGTGCCCTGAATCTGAACCGCTCCGGCGTCCACTGCAGCCAGCGAGTTGGCAACCGCGGTCCCGCAGTCGTTGTGGAAGTGGCCGCCGAGCGGAGCAAGCGTGTCGGCCGGCAGTTGGCCCATAATTCGCGTTACTTCATCGGGAAGGGTTCCGCCGTTGGTGTCGCACAGGACCGCCGCATCTGCGCCGGCCTCGCTTGCGGCCTGCAGTACGCGCAGCGCGTAGGCCGAATCATCCTTATAGCCGTCAAAGAAGTGTTCCAGGTCGAAGAAGACTTCGCGGCCTTCGCGCTTGAGAAACGCTATCGAGTCGTAGATCATACGGAGGTTCTCCTCTTCGTCGGTCTTGAGAACCTTTTCGACATGGGCCTTCCAGGTCTTGCCTACCACAATGACCGTTGGCGTCTCGGCGTTGAGGATAGCCAGAATGTTATCGTCCCTGGAGGCGTCGATTGCGGGTCGACGGGTTGAACCAAACGCAACAATTCTGGCGTGGTTGAAGCGTTCCTTGCGGCATTGTTCGAAGAACGCAGCCTCTTTTTCATTTGAAAGCGGAAAGCCACCTTCGATGTAGTCGATCTTGAGCTCGTCCAGCGTATGCGCGATCTTCAGTTTGTCATCCAGCGTATAGCTGATACCCATACCCTGCATCCCGTCGCGCAGGGTAGTGTCGTATACGTGTAGTTGTCGCATCTCTTTCTCCTTCTTTTGCCTTCCAGTCGGGACAACCGCACAAAAAACAACGGCCGTCCCTCGCAGGAAGGACGGCCGTTGTTCGGTTCCGAACCGTTACGCTTCCTGCGGTGCACACCTCGAGATGATAATAATAATCATGGCGAGAATTGCCGCGGGAAGGTTCACGTGTTGTACGGAGACCTTGGATTTGTTCATCAACGTTATAATCGGAGTTGCCCGGCCTGTTTGTCAAGGGCCTGGCAACCGCTTTGTTGACCCGCAGGCACAAGCCACATACTATAGAGGTATCGATGGCGGATTTCACGGTACTTGATCGACTGACACGGACCCTCTCCTCCTCAGAGCGCGAGGAGATGCTGCGGCGCCTGCGCGGTGCCGCGTCGATTGAGCGCGAGCCTGCAGTGCAACCCGATTTTGAGCCGCTGGATGTCGAGCAGGTTCTGGAGCGTTACGGCTTGTGGCGCCGCCTGATGGTCTTTCTGCGTTCGTTGATCAGCGGGCGCAGCCGACTGGAAGTGGTTGCCGATGATCTGCTCGCGGAACTGGGCGCCTCCATCAGGTCTGCCAACCCGGGAATCATAGACTTGAGACGAAATCAGCTTCTCGAGCCGTTTCAGCAGCAGATCGAGCGGCTGCGCGACAGTGCACGCTTTTTTGTCGCACCGCTGAAGCTCGGCTGGAATCGCGATCGGGCGCAGTTTCTGGCGTTTCTGCTCGGGCTCGACGCGCCGGACGTACAGCGGCGCCTGATTGCCGAGACCAATCCTGTGCGTGTGGCTGAAGATGAACCCGACCTCGAGGAGTACCAGCTCAAGAAGAAGCTGCACAACAACGCGCTGCAGATACTGGAACTGATGCCGTATCACGAGCGGGACGCGCTGTACGCCAGCGCGCGTTTTCTGGAGGCTCTCGATCGAATGTCGCACTTTGCCTTTGAAGAGATCTTGAAGTCGTTTGATCAGGACGACCAGGGCGCTGTTTCAGCACCACTGCACATGCTGGCAGAACCGCTTACGCGGTTGTTGCAGGTGGTGCAGGCGCTCTACGAGAACCCATCGCAGAAGGTGCTGCAAGCGGTAGCGCTGTTCTCGCGCGATGACGATCTGGAGCGCGGCGGGGCGGCGGCCGAGGCAGAACTGGTTGCGCTGGTGCAGAAGGGAAACCACAATCTGCGTGTTATCTGGGATATCCTGGACGAGCTCCCGTTGCACGACCTGGTGCGCTACGCGCACCACGACATCAATTTCAGCGTTGCGGCGGCCAGCGGCGGAGAGGACTGGTTTGCACTGGTCAAACGTTTCTGGCGCGATCGAGTGGACCGTCTCTTTACGCACTATCACTTCCAGCAACAGAAACTGCGTATTCTCGAGCAGGCTCGCGACTATACCGACGGAGTAGAGCCCGTTCCGATCAAAAGATATCCGTCGCCTTCCGCGGGGCAGGGAAAGCACGCGGCTTCGCTGGGGGTTGTGCGGGCAGTGATGCTGGGGCCGTTTGCTACCATGATGCACCAGCCGTTGAAGACTCTGCTGATCGATGGGGAGTTCTACAAGCAGGCCAATCGGGATGAGTACACAGCGGCGTTCAACGGGCTGTTGGAAGTGCAACAGGCAGTCGATACGCTGGAATCGCGGCTGTCTGTGAGCGGAGATATTGGACGGACGCGCGTCGCTATCGAGGAAGAGCAAGCGCCGCGTGAAGTCAGGATGCAGAACCTGGCAGAACTTGCAGCACAGGTTGATCAGATTGCCGAGCGCTGTGTCAGCGATGCACTCGATCATCTGCGGGTACTTGCCGAAGTGATTCACGGTATCCTTTACGGCGAGGTCGGCGGAAGGTACGATACGCTGTCCAATCTGGGTACTATCGGCGGGAGATCGCACCAGACGCTTATGCAGCAACTCGATACGGTCATGCAGCGCGCAACGGTATGTCGCGAGGGGATCGGCAAACTCTACGATATAGAAAACAGCGTCGCGCGGCGGGCTCGCAATACAGCGAGTTGACCGCCGCCGCGGCTTTGAGTAAGATTCCCTCCACGTGATAACCGAAGTACAGCTGGAGCGCTCAACCACTACGGCCGATACGGCGCGGTTACCGGCGCCGCTCGATCTGCGGCTGAGCCTGCTGTCCGCTGGCGATATGGGGCCGTCGGGTGGACCTAACCCGCGGCGTGATGCGTGGTTACGGCGCCAGGGTGTGGCGCCGCAGAGAACAGCGCTGCGCCATCAGACGCATTCACGCCGGGTTGTGATTGTGAATCCGCAGACAGTTCTTGATTACCATTGTGAAGCCGATGGGATAGTGTGCGCCGATGCAGACGTGTCACTGGCGCTAACCGTGGCGGATTGCATGCCGATCTTTGTATGGGATCGGCGCAGCGGTGTGCGTGCAGCGCTGCACTCGGGATGGAAAGGCACCGGAATAGTCGCAGTTGCCCTGGATCTGCTGCACGCAGAGTGGGGCAGCGTGCCCACCGATCTGGAGGTTGTTCTTGGACCGTGCATCGGTGCGTGCTGCTACCGTGTGGACCGCGCGCGTGCGCTGGAGTTTGGCGAGCGCTGGGGAGACAACACGGTACGCAGCGATGCCGCCGGCGCTGCGTACCTCGATTTGCGCGCTGCCAACCGTGCTATCCTCTGCAGGCGCGGTGTCCGGCGCATCACCGAGGTCAACGATTGCACGGTCTGCAGCCGTGATCTGGGATCATATCGCCGCCAGGGGGCGGGCAGTTTTGTCAGAATGCTGGCGATTGCGGTAGGAGAAGACAACAGCTATGAATAACATCCGCCAAGAGTTGAAACAGATAATCGCCGAACAGTTGCGTGCACTTGCCGCCGACGCCGGCGTTGATTCACAGGCAATCGACGCGGCATCCGTGCAGCTGGAGATTCCCCCACGTCCGGAGATGGGGGATCTGGCGGTGCCGCTATTTCCATTTGCCAGAGTTCTGCGCCAGGCGCCCGCGGCCATTGCTGCGGCGTTGCTGCCGCGGATAGACCAGGCGCTGCCCGGCTGTACTCTCGAGCAGGCAGGTGCCTACATAAATGTGCACCTCGATCGCGCTGCGCTGGGACGCGGGATAATTGAACGGGTGCTACAGGAAAAAGAGCGCTACGGTTGTACAGAGGAGCTGTCGGGCACGCGGGTGATGATCGAGTTCTCGTGTCCCAACACCAATAAGCCGCTGCACCTGGGGCATCTGCGCAATGATATCCTTGGAGAGAGCGTAGCACGAATTCTGCAGGCTAACGGCGCCGAGGTCAGAAAGGTCAATCTCATCAACGACCGCGGCGTTCACATCTGCAAGTCGATGCTCGCGTACCGTAGATTTGGCAATGACGCCACCCCTGAATCAGAGGGCATCAAGTCCGATCACTTTGTGGGCAAGTACTACGTGTGTTTCAATCAGTGGGCCAAAGAGGATCCTGACGCCGAGGCACAGGCGCGCACAATGCTGCAACAGTGGGAGAACGGCGATCCGGACGTTCTCGAGCTGTGGAAGCTCATGAATGGCTGGGCGGTCGAGGGAATCTGGGAGACTTACCGGCGCACCGGGGTCTCGTTTGATGAAGTCTACTACGAGAGCCAGACCTACCGCGCCGGGCGCGATGAAGTGCTGCGTGGGCTCGAGCAGGGGGTGTTCTCTCGCCACCAGGACGGCTCTATCTGGATCGATCTTGAACCGATTGGTCTGGATAAGAAGGTTTTACTGCGAGGGGATGGTACGTCGCTCTACCTCACTCAGGATATCGGTACCGCTATCGCACGGCACCACGACTGGCCGTTTGACCGGCTGATCTACGTTGTTGCCTCCGAGCAGCGTTACCACTTCACCGTCCTGTTCCACGTGCTCAAGCAGCTTGGGATGCCGTGGGCCGATTCGCTTTTTCATCTGGCGTACGGCATGGTCAATCTTCCCGAGGGCAAGATGAAGTCTCGCGAGGGCACGGTAGTAGATGCCGATGACCTGATCGCACGGCTGGAGGAGATGGCGGTGCAGGAGATTCGCAGCAAGGGGCGCGAAGAGGAAGTCGGTGATGTCCAGGCAACCGGCGCCGACGTAGCGCTTGGTGCGCTGCACTATTACCTGCTGCAGGTTACACCCGGCAAGGACATGGTGTTCGATCCCAAAGAGTCAATCTCCTTCAACGGCAATACCGGACCCTATCTGCAGTACAGTGGAGCGCGCATTTCGAGCATGCTGCGCAAAGCGTCGGTGGATGCGCAGGAGCAGGCGCTGTCAGATGAGCCGATTGACGCCGGGTTGCTCAGCACAGCCGAAGAATGGGAACTGATCAAGCGGCTGGCTGAGTTTCCCGAGATAGTCGGCCTGGCCGGCAGGCAGCATAGTCCTTCGATCGTAACCGGGTATCTCTACGAGGTTGCCAAGACGTTTTCACGCTACTATCACGATCATCCGATTGCGGTAGAGAAAGAGCTGCCGACACGCGCCGCACGGCTGGCGTTGACACGTGCGGTAGCGCAGACGCTGCGAAACGGTTGCAGACTGGTGGGTATTCCGTTTCTGGAAGTCATGTAGTCCAGCTGTAAAGCTACATTGCGGTATGGTTTATCCGCGAAATACCTACCACGATGTAGTTTTTGTCGGCCGTGCGTCCGAAGAAGTGGCGCATAACTGCTTGCCCAAGACACAATTAATCGGAAGTCACGGTTTTGGCACGGGGATTGCTTCCTATAATGGACTAGCCAGCTCTACCGCTGGTGGGAGGCGTACTATGGCGGCAACTACTCGACCAAAGCAACAGGGGCTCTACCATCCGGCCAATGAACACGACTCGTGCGGCGTAGGCTTTGTTGCGCATATCAAAGGCCGCAAGAGCCACGATATTCTTGAAAACGCCCGCGAAATCCTGGTGAACATGACGCATCGTGGTGCGGTAGGTTCGGACAAGAACAGCGGCGACGGTGCAGGAGTTCTGACGGCCCTGCCGCACACATTTCTCGAACGGGTGATCGAACGGGACCTGGGGCTGAAGCTACCTCCGCGTGGGACGTTCTCGGCCGGCCTCGTGTTCCTGCCGCAGAATGACGGTCAACGAGAGCGCTGTATGCAGGACTTCGAGCGCATTATCGAAGAGGCCGGTCAACGAACTCTGGGTTGGCGAGACGTGCCTCGCGACAACTCAATTATCGGGCCAACCGCGCGCCAGAGTGAACCGGTGATCAAACAGGTGTTCATAGCCGGGCCGAGCGATATCAGTGAAGCCGAATTCGAGCGCAAGCTCTACATTATTCGCAAGTTGGCAACACGCCACATTCGCGGTGGGGACAACGATCCGGCTGACTTCTTCTATATCTGCAGTCTGTCAACACGGGTTATCGTCTACAAGGGTATGCTGATGCCCGAACAGCTGTTCGCCTATTTTTCCGACCTGTCGGACCCCGAGTACGTCTCGCACCTTGCGATGGTGCATTCACGCTTCTCCACCAATACGTTTCCAAGCTGGGATCGTGCGCAACCGCTGCGCTTTATGTCGCACAACGGCGAGATAAACACGCTACGCGGCAACATCAACAAGATGCGCGCGCGCGAGGGCGTACTGACCAGCCAGCTGTTTGGTGAAGAGATCAGCAAGATATTTCCAGTGATTGAACCCGATTGTTCGGACTCGGGCAATTTTGATAACGTTCTCGAGCTGCTGTTGATGGCCGGACGTGAGCTGCCCGAAGCGGTGATGATGATGGTTCCCGAGGCGTGGCAGAAGCACAGCCACATGCCGCCGGTGGGCAAAGCGGTCTACGAGTTCATGAGCTGCATGATGGAGCCGTGGGACGGACCGGCTTCCATTTCTTTCACCGACGGACACGTTATCGGGGCGCTGCTGGACCGCAACGGTCTACGTCCCAGTCGCTACTACGTTACAAAAGACGACCTGGTGATAATGGCCAGTGAAGTAGGTGTGCTGGACATCGCACCGGAGAGGATCAGGATCAAGGGCCGATTGCGTCCCGGAAGGATGTTTCTGGTTGATTTCGAGAAGGGCCGCATTGTCGGCGATGAAAAGCTCAAGAGCGATATCGCCGCACGGCGACCGTACCGCAAGTGGCTGCAGCAGCAGCGAATCACTCTGGCGCAGCTGCCGCAGCCGCTGACGGTGCCCGGATTGGAACCGGATACGGTGCTGGAACGGCTGCGCATGTTTGGTTACACGGTTGAGCATTTGAACATCATACTCAAGCCGATGGCCGAGAACGGCAAAGAGCCGCTTGGGTCCATGGGTAACGACACACCGCTGGCGGTTCTGTCGGACAAGCCGCGTCTGCTCTACGACTACTTCAAGCAGCTGTTTGCGCAGGTGACCAATCCGCCGATTGACTCCATCCGCGAAGATATCATCATGGATCTTTCGTCCTATATCGGGCCCGAACAGAATCTGCTGCAGATCACCGCCGAGCACTGCAAGAGACTGCAACTCGAGCGACCGATCATCGACAATGAACAACTGCAGCAACTTCGGGACATCGATTACCGCGGCTGGAAGTCCAGGGTGATCGATATAACCTATCCGCTGAGTGAGCATAGCACTGGACTACGCGCTACGCTGAGACGCATCAGTCTGGAAGCTGAGCAGGCAATCAGTGACGGCTACAGCCTGGTGATACTTTCGGATCGCGCTGCCGGTGAGCAACGGGTTGGCGTCAGTGCATTGGCGGCAACCGGTGCGGTACATCATCATTTAGTGCGAGCCGCCAAGCGGACCCAGATCGGAGTGATTGTTGAGTCCGGCGAGCCGCGTGAGGTGCACCACTTCTGTACCCTGGTGGGCTACGGGGCCGATGCAGTCAACCCCTACCTGGCCTACGAGGCGATGTGGAAGCTCAGACACGATGCAGTAATCGACGCCGAGTTATCCGACCGCGAAGTTGTCGAACGCTATCACCAGGCGCTGGATTGGGGCATGCGCAAGGTGTTCGGCAAGATGGGAATCTCAACCCTGGAGAGCTACAAAGGTGCCCAGATCTTCGAGATTGTCGGGCTGGCCGCCGAGGTTGTCGACACCTGCTTTGCCGGAACGGCGTCGCGGATCGAGGGCGCCGACTTCGACGTTCTGGCAGAAGAAGCCGCACGGCGTCACGCACTCGGCTACCCGGGGCCAAACGCCCCCATCGGCAGTGACTACTATAACCCCGGAGATTATCAGTGGCGCAGCGGCGGTGAGAAACATATGTGGGATCCGCAGAGCATTGCCGATGTGCAGACCGCCGTACGCTACCTCGACGCATCCGCCTACAAGCGCTTCGCTGAGCGCCAGAACGCGCGTTCCCGCGAGCAGGCGACAATCCGCGGAATGCTCAAGCTGCGCCGGGGCAGTCCCATAGCGCTGGATGAGGTCGAACCGATATCCGCCATCACCAGGCGCTTTGTAACCGGGGCTATGAGCTTCGGGTCAATTTCGCAGGAGACCCACGAGACGCTGGCGCTTGCGATGAATCGCATCGGTGGCAAGTCAAACACCGGCGAGGGCGGAGAGATGCGTGAGCGCTACACCCCGCTTCCCGACGGACAGTCCAAGCGCTCGGCTATCAAGCAGATCGCCTCGGGACGCTTTGGTGTGACGATTGAATACCTGACCAACGCCGATGAGATCCAGATCAAGATGGCTCAGGGCGCCAAGCCGGGCGAGGGCGGCGAACTACCCGGGCACAAGGTCTTTGACGTTATCGCCAAAACACGCTATTCAACCCCGGGGGTCGGGCTGATCAGTCCTCCGCCGCATCACGATATCTACTCTATCGAAGACCTGGCGCAGTTGATTTTCGACCTGAAGAACTCCAACCCTGGCGCGCGGGTCAGCGTCAAGCTGGTTTCGGAGGTGGGGGTTGGTACGATCGCCGCGGGCGTCTCCAAGGCGCACGCCGATCACATACTCATCTCCGGCCAGGACGGCGGGACCGGGGCTTCACCGCTGACCGGCATCAAGCACGCCGGCCTGCCGTGGGAGCTCGGCCTTGCCGAAACTCACCAGACTCTGGTGATGAATGACCTGCGCAGCCGGGTTGTTGTGCAGGCCGACGGCCAGCTGAAGACCGGGCGCGATGTTGTGATTGCCGCGATGCTCGGTGCCCAGGAATGCGGTTTCTCCACCGGGCCGCTGATCGCGCTCGGCTGCATCATGATGCGCGTCTGTCACAAGAACACCTGCCCGGTGGGCGTTGCAACTCAGGATGAGCGGCTGCGTCAGAAGTTTAGCGGCAAGCCTGAAGACGTGATCGCGTACTTCAATTTTGTGGCGCAAGAGGTGAGGGAGATCATGGCGCAGCTGGGGTTCCGAACCTTCGAGGAAATGGTGGGACGAGTCGACATGCTCGAGGTCGACGAAGGCGCGCGCCATTGGAAATCGCGGGGAGTTGACCTGTCAAAACTGTTGACTCCTGTGGTTCCCGGAGAGAACGGCAACGGAATGCTGTGCTGCGTGCCACAGGATCACGCAATCGATGGCGTCCTGGACCTGAAGCTGATAGCCTTGAGCGAAGACGCCATCGAGGAATGCACGCCCGTTCGGATGGAGTTGCCAATTCGCAACACCGATCGTGCCACCGGCACAATGCTGAGTCACCAGATTGCTAAACGCTGGGGTATCGACGGACTACCCGAGGATACCATCCACGTACGGTTCAGCGGTGCAGCAGGTCAGAGCTTTGGTGCCTGGCTGGCGCGCGGAGTTACACTGGAATTGGAGGGCGATGCCAACGATTACGTCGGCAAAGGGTTGTCCGGCGGAAAGATTGTGGTGTATCCGCCGGCGCACGCGGGGTTTGTACCCGAGGACAACATCGTGATCGGTAATGTAGCGTTGTACGGAGCAATCTCGGGCAAAGCGTTCTTTCGCGGCATGGCCGCCGAGCGCTTCTGTGTCAGAAATTCGGGGGCGCACGTAGTGGTAGAGGGTGTGGGGGATCATGGCTGCGAGTACATGACCGGTGGCAGGGTGGTAATCCTGGGAGCAGCCGGGCGTAACTTTGCCGCCGGAATGTCGGGAGGTATTGTATACATCTGGGACCGCGAGGGACGCTTTGAGGAGTTTGTCAATCCCGGCATGGTGGAAGTTGGGGCTATTGATGATAGCGATGAGCGCACAATCATCGATCTGGTCGCTGAGCACGTGAATTACACCGGCAGCACCCTCGGTGAATACGTGCTGTCGACCTGGAGCCAGCGCAGAGACGAGTTCGTGCGCGTGATTTCACCCGCGTACCGTCGCATCCTGGAGATTCAGCGCACCCGCGACAAGGAGGTTGTGCATGGGTAAGCCAACCGGCTTTCTGGAATACGCGCGCCGAAGCGTGATCGACCGCGATCCCGCTGTGCGAGTGCAGGACTTTAACGAGTTTCACATTCACCTCGATGAGACCGAGCGCCGCGAGCAGGGCGCCCGCTGCATGGACTGCGGCACCCCGTTCTGTCAGTCTGACTACGGCTGTCCGGTTGATAACCTGATTCCCGAGTGGAACGACCTGGTCTACCGTGGACGGTGGCAAGAGGCCTTCGAGCGCCTGATGAAGACCAACAACTTTCCGGAGTACACCGGTCGTGTCTGCCCGGCACCGTGTGAAAGCGCGTGCGTGCTGGCGATAAATGAACCCGCGGTGACCATCAAGGACAATGAATGCGCCATTATAGACCGTGCCTACGACTCGGGTCTGATGAAGCCGCGTATTCCTGCGTGGCGCAGCGGTAAGCGAATTGCGATTGTGGGCAGCGGGCCCGCCGGGCTGGCTGCCGCCGATCAGCTCAACCAGGCCGGCCACCTGGTAACCGTGTTCGAGCGTGATGATCGCATCGGTGGGCTGTTGATGTACGGGATTCCCAATATGAAGCTCGACAAGCGGCTGGTGGAGCAACGCAACGCAATCATGGCCAGTGAAGGAATCGAGTTTCGACCCGGCGTCTGGGTTGGCAGAGATATCGATCCAGAACAGTTAATCGCCGACTGGGACGCCGTGCTGCTGACCGTGGGAGCCACCAAGCCGCGAGATCTTCCGACGCCGGGGCGGCAATTGAACGGTATTCACTTCGCCATGGATTTTCTGCGAGCCAATACCAGGAGCCTGCTCGATTCCGAGCTGGCGGATGGAAACTACATCTCGGCCAAAGACAAGCATGTGATTGTGATTGGCGGCGGTGACACCGGTACCGACTGCATCGGCACCTCGATCCGCCACGGTGCACGCAGTATCACAAACTTTGAGTTGCTCTCCAGGCCGGCGGCCGAACGCAGCGCGGAGTATCCGTGGCCGGTCTATCCACGACTGCTCAAGAACGACTATGGTCACGAGGAAGTGCAGGCCCGATTTGGCGCCGACCCGCGTCAGTTCAGCATCCTGACCAAGGAGTTCCTGGGCAATGACCAGGGCGCGGTCAGCGCCGTCACAACGGTACGCGTCAAGTGGCACAAGCCGCCCGGCGAGCGCCCGCAGATGGAGGAGATTGCAGGCAGCGAGCAGCGCTGGCCGGCAGACCTGGTACTGCTGGCGATGGGATTTCTGGGACCTGAAGACGATATAGCCTCGCAGCTAGGACTGGAGCGCGACACGCGTTCCAACATCCGCGCCGATTTCGGGGCCTTTTCTACCAGTAAACCCAAAGTGTTCGCCGCCGGTGATGCGCGACGCGGCCAGTCACTGGTAGTGTGGGCAATCAAGGAAGGCCGCGAGGCCGCTCGCGAGGTTGACCGCTTTCTGATGGGCCGTACGGTCCTGCCCTGAGATGCGTACCTGCCTCGCGGTCAAACGGGGTGCTTGACCATCGCGGTGGTTTTGTGGTAACTATAGCGTCACGCAACGGATTGTCACTTAAGGATATGTTACATGTACGCAATGGTAGAAATCGCTGGAAAGCAGTACAAAGCTGAACCCGGGTCGGTGTTGAAAGTGGATCGGCTGGCACAGGATGCCGGTGCCTCGCTGGAGTTCGACTCGGTGCTGATGCTACGCGATACTGAGACGGTCAAGGTTGGTACCCCGTATGTCAAGGGTGCCAAGGTTACAGCAGTTGTCGAGGAGCACGGTAAGGACAAGAAGATTATCGTGTTCAAGTACAAGCGAAGAAAGAACTACAAGCGCAAGCGCGGCCATCGCCAGCAGTACTCGGTTATCCGGGTCGGCGAAATTGTCGGAGCCTGAGGTTTGTGATCAGCGTTACGCTGCAGCTCGACGGAGATGGATGTCTTCGGCGGCTGCAGTCGCTTGGACACGCGGGTGGGCGCAAAGACGCCAATCTGGTGTGCGCGGCGGCAACAGCCCTGATGCGCACAACATCGCGTGTACTCGATGATCACGCTTCGATCGTAATTTCGGGACGCGCGCCGTCCGAGGGTGCGCTTGAGATTACCGTAGAGCAGTACGGAGCGCATGACGGCGCCTACCTGCTCGGTGTAACCGACGTTCTGGTACGTGGTCTTGAGGATCTTTCCCGCGATGAACCAGCGCAGGTGCAGATCAATTGGACCTGATGGTCATGCAGAGAGGGGAATACAGTGGCACATAAGAAAGGTGGCGGAAGCTCCAAGAACGGTCGAGACTCTCATTCACAGCGGCTGGGGGTCAAGCGTTTCGGCGGCCAGATAGTCAAGGCTGGTGAAATCATCGTACGTCAGCGAGGCACGCGCTTCCACCCGGGTGAACACGTGGGAATCGGGCGCGATGATACCCTGTTTGCCAAGTCCGCAGGACGCGTGGTATTTGCGATCAAGCGCGGGCGCAAGATGGTGAACATTGAACCGCTGAGCGTGGAAGCGCCGGTGTCGGCAGGTACGTTGGCCGGCTAGTCTGCGCGCAACTTGCAACGCTTTGTTGACGATATAAGCATTCAGGTAGCATCCGGGCACGGCGGGCCCGGCGTTGTCTCGTTTCGCCGTGAACGCTACGCCCCGCGTGGCGGTCCCGACGGCGGAGACGGGGGTCGTGGCGGTAACGTAGTCGTGCGCGTTCGAAGCAACCTGAAAACGCTGGCACACCTCGCCGGCGGAACCCGTTTCAGTGCCGAAGACGGGCACTCCGGACAGAAGCGCAAGCGCCACGGCCGCGACGGCAAAGACTGGGTGCTGGAGGTGCCGCCGGGTACGACCATTCGCGACAGCGAAACCGGTGAGGTGCTGGCCGACGTTACCGAACCCGGCGAGGAGTTTGTCTTGCTCGCGGGCGGCAGGGGTGGTAAAGGCAACACCCATTTCAAGTCATCGACCCACCAGGCTCCCAAGTTCGCGCAGCCCGGAGAACCCGGTGTGGATCGGACCTTACACGTTGAATTGAAGCTGATAGCGGACGTTGGACTTGTGGGGCTGCCCAACGCCGGGAAATCCAGTCTTCTGCAGGCATTGACGGCGGCGCATCCCAAAATAGGCAGTTATCCGTTCACTACGCGCGTACCCAACCTGGGCGTGGCGCGCTACTACGACCAGGACATCGTGCTGGCGGATATCCCCGGCATAATCGAAGGAGCCGCGGCAGGGGCCGGCCTGGGTCACCAGTTTCTCAGGCATATCGCCCGCACGGTGGTTCTGGCAGTGCTGATCGATGTAACCGATCCCGATCCTGCCTTCAGCTATCGGACCCTGATAGCCGAACTGGCGGCCTTCGACTCGCGCCTGGCAGGTAAACGGCGGCTTGTAGTAGGTACCAAGAACGACCTCGACCCCGGTGGAGAGCAGCTTGCGCGTCTGGTGGATGCGCTGTCGGACGAAGATGTAGTTGGCGTCTCGTCTGCGACGCGCGTCGGACTGGATGCGTTGATGCAACGCCTCGGTCAAATGGTAGCCAGCGGCAACACGCCCGGTAGTAGTTCCGGCGGTGATAAGCGTGACTAAGGCGCGAGTGGCTCTGCTCGGAGGATCCTTTGATCCGGTGCACATCGGACATCTGTTCATTGCCGAGGAAGTACGCTGGCAGTTCGGCTACGACACGATTCTATTCGTGCCGGCGGCGCAACCGCCGCACAAGCAGCAGCGGCCTGCTGCTGATGAACGCCAGCGTCTCGAGATGCTGGAGCTGGCGGTCAGCGACAACCCGGCGTTTGCCGTGGAGCCGTGGGAACTGCAGCAGGGCGGGGTGTCATTCACTATCGATACGGTGCGACATCTGAGTGAGCGCTATCGCTATCCACTGGGCCTCATTGTCGGTGATGACCTTGTCGACACGTTTGACCAGTGGCGGTCGGCAGACGAACTGATCCGTTCTACCAATATTATAGTGGCGCGGCGCGACAACCGCCGGTTACCGCAGCTGCTTTCAACGGCCACCGCTCTTGACAACTCTGCGCTGGCGGTGTCATCATCGATGATACGTGAACGGATTGGGCGAAGGGCAGCGTTCCGTTATCTTGTCCCGGACAGCGTATATGCCTACATTCAAGAGCACACACTCTACGGCTTCAATGGATAGCGCGCAGCTTGTGGATCGGATCCGCGACTTTGCTCACAAACAGCTGTCGCCGCCACGCGTGGCGCACGTCGGGCGCGTAGCTTTGTTGACCGTTGATTTATGCCTCCGTTTTGACGTTGATACCGATTCCGGATTACTGGCCGCATGGGGGCATGACCTGGCACGGGAATGGTCACACGAACGGTTGCTTAGCACTGCTGTGAACGATGGTCAACCGGTCTCGCCTCTGGAGCGGCAGCATCCGGTGCTGTTGCACGGACGCGTCAGTGCGCTGATACTGAGCGATACGTTTTCGGTCGACGATGAAGCG
>SKLB01000229.1 GCA_007123465.1 Spirochaetales bacterium | reverse complement strand
GTCTTTGATTTTTCAACCGAAGTGCTGCGGCGCTCCAAGCTGAGCATCGCCTGGGGGCTTTGACAATGCGCAAGGTGATAGAGTTTACTCGAATTCGTTTCTTCATGATCGCTGTCTCGGTGATAGTGATCATCGCCGGATTGACCAGTACGGTTCTTCAGCAGGGGTTCAACCTCGGCATAGACTTCCAGGCCGGATCGAGCCAGCGGGTGGAGATCAGTGCGCCGGCAACCGTGGAGCAGGTACGCGCTGCGCTTGAGGGCCTGCCCGGGATCCTCGTGCAGACCGTGGGCAGCGAAGAGCAGCGGCAGTTCAGTATCCGCGTTCGCGATACCGGTGATATCGAGGATTTCAGTTCGGTGATGCCCGATCGGGTCATCAGTCAGCTGGAAGCGCGGTTCGGCAGCGGAACGGTAGAGGAACTGGAGTCCGCCTACGTCGGCCCGCGCTTTGCCGGGGACCTGGCCGGACAGGCCGCCATGCTGACGTCGCTGGCACTGGCACTGATTCTGATGTATCTCTGGTTTCGCTTCCGTCTGGGCTACGCAGTGGCAGCTATCGCCACCCTGGTGCACGACGTGTTGTTCATGCTCGGCTTCATCGGTGCGCTGCAGTTGGAAGTGTCTACCGCTACCATAGCCGCGGTACTGACGATTGTGGGCTATTCGCTCAACGATACTATCGTTATCTTTGACCGCATCCGTGAGAACGAGACGTTGCTGCGCGACGCTCCGTTCAGCACCATTATCAACACCAGTATCACGCAGTCACTGAGCCGCACGTTGATAACATCCGCCACTACCATGCTGGCGGTTCTGGCAATCTTCATTTTTGCTACCGGCACCATTCAGGACTTTGCTCTGAATCTGATGGTTGGTATTGTGGTTGGTACCTATTCGTCGATCTTCATCGCTTCGCCGACCCTGCTCGGCTGGCATCGCAGACAGCGTGCTCGCAGCAAGAAGAAGCAGATGGAGAAATACGGCCGTGGCGCTGTCGCTGAGCCGGCTAAACGTGCCGAGAGCGCAGCGGTTGATGCACCCGCGCCGGCAACTTCTGCGGCAAGCGGTGAACCGCAGCCGGTGACCGTGCCCGACGCCGAAGCGGTGAAGCGTGAGCTGGCCCAGCGCAAGCAGCAGTCGGCCGGCAAAAATGTGCCGCGTTCCAAGCGTAAGAAGAAAAAGTAGCCAAAAATGAAGGGACGGCCCCGGCGCCAGGCGCGGGGCCAACGACCCTATTCTATCGATCCGCGCAGGCCGATGTCGTCGGCGGCCTCGCGCATTCCCATGATAGTATCTTCAATTGCCTCGTCGATAGAAACGCCGAGCATTTCCGCGCCCCTCTCGATCACCGAGCGGTTGACCCCGGCAGCAAACCCTTTATCTTTCCATTTCTTCTTGACCGACTTGGGCTGCATATCGAGTACGCTTTTGGATGGGCGCATCAATGCGGTTGCCGTAACCAGTCCGGTGAGCTCGTCTATGGTATAGAGCACCTTCTCCATCTCGTGTTCGGGTTTAACGTCCGTGAACATCTCCCAGGCGTGAGACAGCACGGCGTGGATGTAATTCTCCGGCCAGCCCGCGTCGCGCAGAATCTGCTCGGTTCGGCTGCAGTGTTCGGTCGGATACATCTCCCAGTCCAGATCGTGTACCAGGCCGATTACGCCCCACTGGTCCTCGTCGTAGCCGCGCTTGCGCGCGCAGTAGCGCATCACCGCTTCCACCGACCGGGCGTGTTTCAAGAGGCTGTCGGTCCTGGTGTATTGCTGCAGCAGCGCCAGCGCTTGTTCACGGGTCGGTTCATCCATAGTGTGCTCCTCTTAGTCTCGGTTTGGCAGCTTAGTGCCGCCTCATAATGGCAGGCCGCGCCGTTCAAGGTCAACTCGGCGTGTAGCGGAAAAATCCGGACGCGTGTGTGTGTACGCGGCCGCCCATTCGCGATATATTGTAGCATTGAAATAGAGGATACCCGATGGACCTGCGAGACAAGCTATTACAGCGAAAGGGCTTCATCTGCGATATGGACGGCGTGATTTATCACGGAAACCGCCTGCTGCCCGGTGCAGTGCAGTTTGTCGACTGGCTCAAGCGTGAGAACAAGAAGTATCTCTTCCTGACAAACTCCAGTGAACGGTCGCCGCGCGAACTGCAGCAGAAACTGCAGCGTCTCGGGATCGAGGTGGAGCCCGAACACTTCTATACCAGCGCACTGGCCACGGCTACGTTTCTGGCGTCGCAGTGTCCCGGCGGTTCGGTGTATGTCATCGGCGAGGCAGGATTGATCAATGCGCTCTACGATGCCGGCATGTCGATCAACGATATGAACCCGGACTACGTTGTTGTGGGAGAGACCCGTTCGTACAGCTTTGAAAAACTCGAGCAGGCTATCAACCTTGTGCGCGCCGGCGCCAGGCTGATCGGCACCAACCCCGATCTCACCGGTCCGGTGGAGCAGGGAATTGTGCCGGCGTGCGGGGCGCTGGTATCTCCGATAGAGCTGTCCACCGGTTTCAAAGCCTACTTTGTGGGAAAGCCCAACCCGCTGATGATGCGCCATGCCCTGAAACGTCTGGCTGTGCGACGCGAAGAAGCGTTTATCATTGGCGACAGAATGGATACCGATATCATCGCCGGGATCGAGTCGGAAATCGAGACAATCCTGCTGCTCAGCGGGGTGACCGCACGCGAGGATCTGCGCAGCTTCCCGTACCAACCGCACCACGTGCTCGATGGCATCGGTGGTTTACCGGAGAGCTGCGCGTGATCCTGAATTCTCGACGCAACGGCAGCGGACCTCCGCTGATAATTCTGCACGGACTTTTCGGTTCGGCGGACAACTGGCGTTCGGTAGCCGCCAGGCTGGAAACCAACGTCACTACCGTGACGCTGGATCTGCGCAATCATGGCGACTCGCCGCACGCAGACAGCATGAGCTATCGAGAAATGGCGCGCGACGTGGGCGATACACTTGACCAGCTGAAGATCGACACGGCGCACCTGCTGGGGCATTCGATGGGAGGCAAGGTTGCAATGCAGTTTGCCCTCGATGTGCCGCAGCGTACGCTTTCGCTGGTAGCAGTCGATATCGCGCCAAGGCGCTACCCGGCGCACCACCGGCAGATCCTGCGTGCCCTGGCGGAACTGGAGTCGGCGCAGGCTCGCTCGCGCAAGCAGGCGGACCGCTTTCTGGCTGACTACATCGAGAACCAGATGGTTCGTGCGTTTCTGCTCAAAAGCGTTGCTGCAGGCGAGGACGGTATCTACCGCTGGAAACTCAACGCCGCGGCCATTATCAGCAACTACCACACCATTTCTGACTGGCCGGAACAAACGGCGGTCTACCAGGGGCCGGCACTGCTGCTGCGCGGCGCTGTCTCAGACTACGTTGATAACCATGGTCTGAACGCAGCCAGGCGCTGGTTCCCCGCGCTGCAGTTGCAGCAGATAGATGGAGCAGGGCACTGGGTGCACGCCGAGAGACGCGATCAGTTCTGCGATGCGGTTATCCGGTTCCTCGATTCGGATACGTAATTGCCTATGCAGAGAGTAACGCCCGGAAAACCAAAGCCACTCGGCGCAACCATCACCGAGAACGGGGTGCAGTTTGCCCTGTTCAGCCGCGACGCCACTGCGGTCCACCTGGCTCTGTTCCAGAATTCAAGCGACACCCGGCCGTACGACGAGATAACACTTGACCCGCAGCGTAATCGCAGTGGCGATATCTGGCACGTAAACGTGGAGGGGTTGAGTGCCGGTACACTCTATCTGTTCCGCGTCGACGGGCCCTGGGAGCCCGAAGAAGGGTTGCGATTCAACGCCAACAAATTCCTGCTCGACCCCTACGCCAAGGCACTGACCGCCGATCACCGCTGGGATTTCTCACATTCGCTGGGCTACGACGTCAACGCTGATGACGGTGATCTGTCGTTCTCTGAGACTGCCAATGGGGAGTATGTGCCCAAGTGCATTGTCATAGATGACTCGTTTGACTGGGAAGGCGACCAGCCGCTGAACTATCCGTTGCGCTTCAGCGTCATCTACGAGACTCACGTGCGCGGGTTGACGCGCCATCCCTCTTCGGGTGTGGAGCATCCGGGAACCTACCGCGGTGTCACCGAGAAGATCGGGTACTTCAAAGATCTCGGTATCACCAGTTTGGAGCTGCTGCCGATCCACGAGTTTGACGAGCACGAGCTGCACCGCACGCATCCGCAAACCGGTGCAGAGCTCACCAATTACTGGGGCTACAGCAGCATCGCGTTCTTCGCGCCCAAGGCGCGCTACGCTGCCGACCCGGTTGCCGGAGGGCAGGTTCGCGAGTTCAAACAGATGGTCAAGGAGCTGCACGCCGCCGGTATCGAGGTAATCCTGGACGTGGTGTTTAACCATACCGGCGAGGGTAACGAGTACGGTCCGACGATATCGTTTCGCGGCATCGATAATCGCGTTTACTATATGCTGGATGAGCGCCGCCGCTACTACAAGAACTATTCGGGCTGCGGCAACACGCTGAACTGTAACCACCCGATTGTGCGCACCCTGATCCGCGACTGCCTGCACTACTGGGTGGTGGAGATGCACATCGACGGTTTCCGCTTTGACCTGGGATCGATCCTCGGACGCGACCAGAAAGGCAACCTGATGGAGAATCCGCCGATGCTGGAAGGCATCGCCGAGGACCCGATTCTGCGCAACACCAAGATCATCGCCGAGGCGTGGGACGCCGGTGGAGCCTACCAGGTGGGCTGGTTTCCCGGCGGACGCTGGGCCGAGTGGAACGACCGCTTCCGCGACGATGTCCGCCGTTTCGGGCGCGGCGACAAGGGCGTGGTGGCCGATTTTGCCACGCGAATCTCCGGCAGTTCGGATCTCTACCTGCGCGACGGCCGCAAGCCGTTCCACAGCATCAACTTTGTCACCTCTCACGACGGGTTCACCCTGCGCGACCTGGTCAGTTACGCCAGGAAGCACAACGAGGACAACGGTGAGAACAACCGCGACGGCCACAACAGTGAGTACAGCCACAACTACGGCGTTGAAGGTGACACTACCAACCGCAGCGTCCTGCGGGTGCGCCGGAGGCAGATCAAGAACTTCATCGCGTCGCTGCTGTTATCGCTGGGTACGCCGATGCTGCTCGGCGGCGATGAGTTCGGCCGCACGCAACGCGGCAATAACAACGCGTACTGCCAGGACAACGCAATCTCGTGGTACGATTGGGGATTGCTGCAGAAGTACGATGATATCCAGCGCTTCACGCGCATGCTGATCCGGTTCCGGCTTGCGCATCCTGCGTTTCTGCGGCCCGAGTTCTTTACCGGTAAGGATTACTCGTACAACGCGATTCCCGACATCAGCTGGTCGGATGAGATCGGCAAGCCGATGGACTGGTCCTCACCGCGCAACCTGCTGGCGGTGCGCATCGACGGCAGCAAGGCTGAGATCCGTGCCGACCGCGATGATAACGATTTCTACATCATGTTCAACTCCACCACGCGCGAACGCAACTTCACCGTCTGCGACCCAACCGCCGGCCGCCGCTGGTACCGGGCGGTAGACACCGCGCTGGACCCACCGCAGGATATTGTCGAGCCGGGCGCGGAGGCGCCGCTGAGTGATCCGTCGTGTTACGTGGTGCGGGCGCGCTCAATCGTGGTGCTGCTGGCGCGCTGACAGCCGTGCCGCGCGGTACCGCGATGCACGCGGTTGACAGGCGGCCGAAAATTGGCAAGATGAACCAGACAAGCACAGACCAGCACAGCGGAGGGACAGATGGCCGAAACAGAGGCGGTTGCCTTGGAGCAGCTTCCCGGTGACGAGAGACTCTACCGAATCAGACATTCAACTGCCCACGTCATGGCCGAGGCGGTATTGCGCATATTTCCCGAGGCCAAAGTGGCAATCGGGCCACCGATCGAGAACGGCTTCTATTACGATTTCGATCTGCCGCGCAACCTGACACCCGAGGATCTGGAACAGATCGAAGAGCATATGCGCGAGATCGTTGCCGGTGATCACCAGTTTATCCGTGAGGTGCAGAGCAGGGAGGCCGCGGCCGAGCTGTTTGCCGATCAGCCGTACAAACTGGAGCTGATCAGGGAGCTGCCCGACGATCAGGAAATATCGACCTACACCCAGAACAGTTTCACCGATCTGTGCCGCGGGCCGCACGTGGATTCTACGCGTCGCATCCACCCCAAGGCGTTCAAGCTGCTGTCGGTGGCCGGTGCGTACTGGCGCGGTGATGAGAAGCGGCCGATGCTGCAGCGCATCTACGGTACCGCCTGGGAGAACCCCAAAGAGCTGCGCGCGCACCTGGAGCATCTCAAGCAGGTCGAGAAGCGCGATCACCGCCGTCTCGGCAAGGAACTCGATCTCTTCTCTACCCACGAGGAGGCCGGCTCCGGGCTGATCTACTGGC
>SKLB01000249.1 GCA_007123465.1 Spirochaetales bacterium | reverse complement strand
TTCTGAGCAGGTTTGAATACGCCCAGGTTTCGATACCGATTGCGATTCTGATCTGGCTGATGATCTATCCGATGATGCTCAAGGTGGACTTCTCCAGCATCGTCAGGGCAATCAAGGCCCCCAAGGGGCTCACGGTAACCTGCGTCAGCAACTGGCTGATCAAACCGTTCAGCATGTTCTTCTTCGCCTGGCTGTTTCTGACGGTGGTGTTTCAACGCTTCATCCCTGAAGCGCTGGCACGCGAATATCTCGCCGGGGCGGTACTGCTTGGGGCCGCTCCCTGTACCGCCATGGTGTTTGTGTGGAGCCATCTCACGCGCGGCAACGCCGGCTACACCCTGGTCCAGGTTGCGGTGAACAATATCATTCTGCTGTTTGCCTTTACGCCGATTGTCATGTTTCTGCTCGGCGTCTCCGACGTCTTTGTTCCCTACGACACGTTGCTGCTCTCGGTAGGGCTTTTCATTGTGATCCCGCTGGCCGCAGGCTGGATCAGCCGCACGCAGATCATAAAGCGCCGGGGGCTGGACTACTTTGAGAATGTCTTTCTCAAAAGGTTTGAAGGCGTTACAACGGTTGGATTGTTGTTGACACTGGTGGTGATCTTCTCCTTCCAGGGCGATGTCATCCTGTCCAACCCGTTTCATATCGTGTTGATCGCGGTGCCGCTGGTCATCCAGACCTTCTTCATCTTTGTGATAGCCTACGGCTGGTCGCGCGCGTGGAGACTACCGCACGACGTTGCAGCGCCGGCGGCCATGATCGGGGCAAGCAACTTCTTTGAGCTGGCGGTTGCGGTTGCGGTATCGCTGTTCGGCTTGACCTCAGGCGCGGCGCTGGCCACGGTTGTAGGCGTGCTGGTAGAGGTCCCGGTAATGCTGACGCTGGTCAAGATCGCCAACGCAACCCGCAAGTGGTTCCCTTACCAGACTTCGGAGCAGGCAATAATCGCCCAGGCCAGTCCCGCGGTACCGGTAGAAGGGTAGAACGAGTGCAACCGCCGGCCTGCGCTGTGTCGGGCCCTTGCATTTTTCCAGGTGCGGCACTACGCTCGCTGCGTGATTAATCCATCGCGCGTAGCACCGGCCTGGCGCAGATTGATACGGCCGCTGAATATAGACAACCTGTTTGAAAACGCTGCGCTGCGTCAGCGCGCACTCGAACTCTTTGGGGAAGGCCGCTGCACGCTGATTTCCGCCGATGAGACCGAGATCCTGGGAGAGGTGGCGGGGCGAACCGGCACCTACCGGGTCACGCTGTGGATGCAGTCCGACGGCGCGGGCTTCGAGTGCAACTGTCCTTCCGACTATGAACCGTGCAAGCACGTCGGCGCCTTTCTGTACGCGCTGCAGCAGGACCTGGGGCGCACTGAAGCCCAACGGCCGCGAGAGTATCGGCGCGCTCACTCCGGGCGCAAACCGACTGCCGCCACAACGCCGGGTGGCCGGCCGTTACCAACGCGGCCTGCTCACCCCGCGGCGCGGCATCAACCCGGGAGTGTGCTGGGGGTGTCGGTTCTCAGAGCGCCGAAGAAGGAGCTCTTCAATCGCTTTGAGGACCCCGAGTTTGCGGTAGCGCGTTTCCTGCGCCGTGTGCCGGCGCCGGACGGCGGAGCCGGTGCGCATAGCCGTGGGGCGGTCAGGAAGGTGGGCCTGTTCCGTCCGGCGTTCCGGCTGGACGAGGTGTATCGATACGGACTGTACGGAGTACCCGGTGAGTTCGCCTACGCCCTCAAACCGATACTGGTATACGTACGCAAGGACGGCGCAGACGGCCGCATCGAATCGTACTCGCCGGGCAAGGCGCGGATATCCGGGGACCAGCTGACCGAAGGGCTTATCGAGCTGGCGTGGCAGCAACCCGAGCGCGGAGTATCGGCCTTGCGGTTATTGTCGCGCTGGCGCGATCAAGCCTCCGTGCCGCCGGGTGCGGACCTGGAGTTGCCGATCGAGCTCTACCTGCCGCGTGCCGACCGGGTGGAGCGCGAACAGAGTGCCACGCCGCGGCGGATTGCCGCGCTGCAGATCAGCTGGCAGCCCCAGATGGCGCACGACAAGAGCCTGGCGCTGACGCCGTTGATTACACTTGAGGCTGCCGATGGCTACCGTGAGGCGGTTGACCCTGCACAGCAGTACGTCCAGTCCGATGAACGCGGCCTGATTCTGCCTGCAACCGGTAGCGGCACGCTCTGGTACCTGTTTGACGTTGACCTTCCCGACAAACCGCCGCACGCGATAGCCGCGGTGGCCGATATCCTCACGCTGCACCAATCATTGACCTATCAGGAGGTGGCCACGCTGCAAACGCTGTGCGGCGAACAGTTGGCCGATCTGGTGCGCATCGACAGCCCACCGGCAACGCTGCGTATCGTTACCGTGATCCCGGTTCCGGTGGTCAACATCGATGAGAGATACCGCGGCTATTCGCTTGCCGGGCTGGCGTTCCGCTACGGCGACAGGCTGCTGCGGGCCCCCGCCGCTGCAACCCTGTTGCCGGTAAGTCCGCAGGAGATCGAGCGCCTGGATATCGAGACTGTCGATGCGCCGGCCGGGACGGCGTGGTTTATTGCGCGCAGCCTGGACGCTGAGATGGAGTTCAGCGACGAGCTCTACGAGGCGGTTGATCGGCTGCCTCCGGAGCAGTCGGCGTGGGACTTCCTGATCTCCGAAGGACCTGCGCTGCTGGAGCGCGGCTTCGAGATCCGCATATCGGACAAACCGGTCAGCCGGACTCGGGCCGCCGCGCGTTACCGCGTGGTGCAATCCGGCGAGTCCTGGTTTGCGGTTGAACCGGGACTGCCGGATGGCGACGGATTTGCGCTGATAGATGAGGTAGTTTCCGAGCGCATTGTGCGTGCGGCCGGTCGTGTCTATGTGCTGGAACCGGGAAGCGCCATCCCGCCGGATTTTAACCGCCGCCGGCGCATCGAACGGCGCGATTTGGCCTCCATCGATGAAATAGCATCGCGGTTGGAAGACCCTTTACATCCGGCGCTGCACGAGTACAACGAACTGAAGCGCAAGCTCGGCTCGTTTGAATCGATTGAGCGTATCGAAGCGCCGGCTGCGCTGCACGGGCAGCTGCGTCCCTACCAGTTGGACGGTTTGCGCTGGCTCTGGTTTCTGCACAGTTGGGGCCTGGGCGGGATCCTGGCCGATGACATGGGACTGGGCAAGACCATCCAGGCCCTGGCGCTGCTGCTTGCCGCCCGCGAGCGTGGTCAGATGCAACGCGCACTGGTGGTCTGTCCGCTGAGCACGCTCAGCAACTGGCACGATGAGTGCTCCCGGTTTGCTCCGGATCTGCGGCCGCTGGTCCACGGCGGCCAGGCGCGCAGCCGCAGCGCACCGGACTTCAACCATACCGACGTAGTGCTGGTCAGCTACGACACGTTTCTGCGCGACGCCGAATTGTTTGGGGAGGTCAGCTTTGACTACCTGATCCTGGACGAGGCGCAGACCATAAAGAACCCCAACGCCAAGCGGCGTCGCGCGTTGGCATCCATTGATGCTGCGCACCGCCTGGCGCTCACCGGTACTCCGGTGGAGAACGGCGTGGTTGAATTGTGGTCGATCATGGACGTGCTGATGCCGGGGCTGCTGGGCCCCCGCACCGTCTTCTCGCGCCGCTACGCGGGGGGCCGCAGCGGCGGGGTTGACCCCGAAGCACTGGCGCGGCTGCAGCGGATTATCCGTCCGCTGGTGCTGCGGCGCACCAAGACCCAGGTGGCCCCCGAGCTTCCGCCGCGCGAGGAGCAGGTCATCTACGCGGAGCTCGGTACGCGCCAGGCGGCGGTGTACGAAACACTGCGCCAAAGCTACGAGACCCAGATTGCGCAACAGGTTGCCAACGGTGAGGTGCGCGAGTCCAGTATGATGATCCTGGAGGCGATGTTGCGATTGCGGCAGGCTGCCATTCTGCCGGCGCTGGTGGACAGCGCGTACCAGACTACTCCGGGTGCCAAGCTCGATCTGATGGTGGACCTTCTGGCAGAAATTGCCGCGGAGGACAACAAAGCGCTGGTGTTCTCGCAATTCACCTCGGTGCTGGACGAAGTTGAGCGGCGGCTGGAGACTGCGGGCATGCCACGCTTCCGGCTGGACGGCTCAACGCCGCAGCCACGTCGCGCGTCCCAGATCGCCGCGTTCCAGAAGCACGAGGGCGCTGCCTGTTTTCTGATCAGTCTTAAGGCCGGTGGGCTGGGTATCAACCTGACCGCCGCCGACTACGTGCTGCTGCTCGACCCGTGGTGGAATCCGGCGGTTGAGGCTCAGGCTGTTGACCGTTCGCACCGCATCGGCCGTAACGGAACGGTTTTTGCCTATCGGCTGGTGGCGCGCGGTACCATTGAAGAAAAGATGCTGCGCCTGCAGCAGCGCAAGCGCGAGGTTGCCGACGCGCTGATCAAGGCCGATCAGTCTATGCTGGGAACTCTCAGCGGCGATGATCTGCTGGAGCTGTTCAGCCGCTGAGCGCTGCGGGCAGCAGCGCCTCCAGCTCGTCGGCCGGCATTGGCTTGCCGAAGTGAAATCCCTGCATCAGCGTGCACTGCATCTCGGTCAGTACGGCTACCTGGCGCTGATCAACAACACCCTCAACAATCACCTGCTTGCCGCGCGCACGTATGCCTTCGATTATGCCGTGCAGAAAGCGCTGATCCTCAACGCTGTCGGCCAGGCCATTGGCAAACTCGCGATCGATCTTGATTGTCTCAACCGGAAGGTTCTTCAGGTACGCCAATGACGAGTTACCGATGCCAAAATCATCGATCCAGACTTCCACGCCCAGTTCTCTCAGGCGATTAATCACGCCGATGGCGGCTGCAAGGTTTTCCATGCAGCGCCGTTCGGTGATTTCCAGCTTGAGGCGCCGGGGGTCGGGGTCACCGGCGTGACGCAGTGCGGCTTGTACCACCTCTATCAGGTCTTCGTCAACAAACTCACCGGCGCTGACGTTCATGGTGACCCAGATATCCGGCCATCGATTCAGTTTCTCGCAGACCTTGTACAGCGCCCACTTGTCGATTGCTCTGACCACACCGGTCTCTTCGGCAAGGTCGATGAAGTCCGGCGGGCCGATGACGCCGCGCTCGGGGTGCCGCCAACGGATCAGCGCCTCGGCGCCGGCAATCTGTAGTTTGCCGTCACGCTGCTGCATGATCGGCTGGTAGTAGAGTTCAAGCTGGTGCTCTTCAAAAGACCGCAGCAGCTCGGTGTGCAGCTGCATCCGGGTCACGGTGCGTTCGTGCAGACCGCGATCGTAGTAGAGAAATCCCTGGCCGAGCTCTTCGGCTTCTACACTGGCGGAGTTGGCGCACTGGATCAGGCGGTCGGGGTCGTCGGAGTCGTCGGGAAAGACGCTGATGCCGACGCGGCAGTCGATGGTGATATCCACGCTGCGGAAGCGATACGGCACACCGACGGTATCCAGCAGCTTCTGCGCCACTATCCCGGCGTCGGTGCTGTAGGCAATTCTGGTCAGGATAACCACCAGATTGGCGCCCTCAAAGCGGAACAGGTAGTCGCTGGAGCGAATGCACTCCTTGATGCGGCCAACGCTGTTCTCCAGCAGAAGGTCACCGATGTTGTGACCGTGGGTCTGATTGACGCGTTTGAAGTTCTTCAGACTGACAAAGAGCACCGCACGCATGTCGTGGCTGGATGTGCGCCGCGCGTGTTCGATTTCGGTACGCAGGATCACGTCGAGCGAACGTCGATTGAGCAGGCCGGTCAGCGGATCGCGGAACTCGTACTCTGCCAGTCGCGACTTGGCCTCTCCCAGGCGCGTGATGTCGTGCGAGAACACCAGAGCGTGGCTGATTGAGTTGCCGTCCTCACTATAGGGATAGAACGAGACGTGCATGTGACGTTGTTCCGCGCCAAACTGGAAGCTATCGACGTAGTGGATCTCCTCGCCGGAGAAACATCGGTCAAGGTTGGGTTTGATGGTAGTATCGAACTTCTGCCCGCCCCAGACGGTAGAAACAGACTGGTTCAGGATTTCTTCACGCTCCCGACCGAGCGTCTTGCAGTAGGAGTCGTTGACCAGCTCATAGCGGTAGCCGCGATCTATCAGGGTGATGAAATCGTGCGACAGGTTGACGATGTACTCGTAGCGATTCTGCATAGCGCTGCGGCCTGCTCCAGCCTGCACTGATTATAGCGCGAATCAGCCGTGCGCGAAACCCGCGGTTCAGCGTGTGTTCTTCAGCGCCATGTCACCGGGTTTTATCCAGCCTTTGCGGCGCAGGATCTCGCTGAACAGCAGCGTCAGCACCGCCGGCAGCGCAAAGTGCAGCAGCAGTATCGCCGGGATAGCGTCCGGACCCATGGTCTCAACGGTGGCAAACTGTCCAACCAGGCCGCTGGTTCCCATTCCGGCACCCACGCGGTTGTTCTGCATGCCGAAGACTACCGTACCCACCGGTCCCAGGATAGCTGCCGCCAGCGTAGGGGCGATCCAGATCCGCGGGTTTCGCACGATGTTGGGGATCTGGATCATCGAGGTACCCAACCCCTGCGATACCAGTCCGCCAACACCGTTCTCGCGGAAGCTGGCCACCGCAAAGCCCACCATCTGGCAGGCGCAGCCGATAGTAGCCGCACCGGCTGCCAGGCCGCTCAGGCCCAGAGAGATTGCGATTGCTGCGCTGGAGATCGGCAGCGTCAGGATCATGCCCATGGTGGCTGAAACCAGGATGCCCATCGGTAGCGGGTAGAGTCCGGTAAGGGCGTTGATGAATGCTCCGATAGCGGTCATCATCGCGGCCACCGCCGGCGCCAGAAAAGCCCCGGTAGCGCCGCCGACAATAATCGATCCACCGGGAACCAGAATGATATCGAGCCTGGTACGCCCCTGGATCAGACGCGAGAACTCGGCTCCGGCCAGCGCCGCCAGCATGGCACCCACCGGCTCGCCGATAGCCAGGCCGGTCTGGGCGCCGTCCATCACCACCGTCCCCGCACCGATGGCGCCGCTGACCACTGCGGCAAACACTCCCAACGGCGAAGCGCCGACGCTGAAGGCCACACCGGCACCTATTGCGGGGCCCATCAGATACTGCGCGGTCTGGCCGAAATCTGCCAGCAGCGGTACTCCACTGTAGACACCGATCTGGCGGATGATCAGCCCGATGATCAGCGAGGCAAAAAGCCCCAGCGCCATGCCGTTGAGGACCTTGATGATGTAATCACGCACCTTTTGCCCGGTTGTGGCGTCGGCCATGGTCATCTCCTGTAATGCTCCGGCTCTAGTAACAATACGGCATGCTGCAGCGAGCTGCAAGGACTATCCGTCCTGCAATCCGCTGCGCAGCCTGCGGCAGAGTACCGCGATAACACCCTGCGCCAGCGAGGGGTGATCGGCCATCACGCTGTCGAAGGCCTCCTTGTCCAGGCGCAGCAGCACGGTGTCTTCCAGTGCCGTAGCTGAAGCCGAGCGCGGTTGCGGATCGAGTACCGCCATTTCTCCCACCACTTCGCCCGGGCCCAGTTCGGCAAAGCGGCGGTCACCGTCGTGGATCAGGACCAAACCTTCGCGGATGGTGTACATGCACGACCCGAGCTCACCCTTGTGGATGAACGTCTCGCGCGGCGCCATATCGATCTCCTCTACAATTGAGGCGATATGCGCCAGGACCGCGTCCGGGATACCGGCAAAGATTTCGGCAGTCTTGAGCGCCAGGACACGTTCGATGGTGGTTAGCACGCTATCCTCCGGTTTGCTCTGGCTCAGCCCGAGCGACCACGCGGCCGCACGCGCACAGATGCGCGGCCACTGTTGGGGCCACAGCTCAGGGTTGTTGGCGATCTGGTTTACCCGGGCGCCGGCCCCGAGCGGGCGCAGCCCGAACAGCTCATGGTACTTCTCAATCTCCGGCGGGCGGTCATCGCGGTGCTCGGTGACCGCCAGCATCCGCTGGCGCAACGGTCCGGTCAGTGTGACATCCAGCAACTCCGCTGCAAGCGCGCGGTCACGCTGGGTTCCCTCGAGCATGCGCCGCCGCACTCCCTGAACCTCGTCCTGGGAGTGTAACAGAGACAGCAGTAGAAAGGCGTCCTCCACGCTGTGCACGTAGCTGTCGTGTGCAGCCGATACCAGCGCGCGCAACATCGGGCCGTCGGCGCTCAGGTCGTGCAGCGCCATGACCGCCAGCGCCGCACGTGACATACGCCGATCGATAGCGCCCAGTACCTGCGGACGCGTTGCCGCGTCGGCACGGTAGCCGCGCGCAACCAACGCGTGAAGGACTGCGGTAGTCAGCTCTCCCTGCGGAAGCGGCAGCCCCTGGACCAGTACCGCAGTGACGCCGCTCTGCTCCATTCTGGGCGAAGCTCGTACAATGCGGACGCAGGTGTGCGGCGGCAGCGCTGACTCCTGATTGACAATTCGCGTCAGTTCGGGCAGCACCGCTTCCCCCAGACCCGCCAGTGCAGCCAGCGCCTCGGCGCGGGTATGCGCCGGCTCGGTCAGCGCGATGACCTCCGGCAGCAGCGCCGGGTGCGCTACCGCGCGCACGGCGCGCAGCGCAGCCAGTTGCACCTCGCTGTTGCGATCGTGCAGCAGCGGTATCAGCGGCTGATAAAACGAGCGTACACCGAGGCGCGCGAGGATATCCGCGGCGTGACGCCGGTCGGTGGGATCGGTTGACGCTACCAGCGAGTTGAAGACGTTGCCGGCGTGCAGGATGCCGTTGATCCCGCCGTAGAGAAACAGCCCGGTCACCGCGGCGGCGCGAATCTGCGGCTCGTGCGCGGTCAGCAGCGGCGCTACATCTGCCACCGGATCATCGCTGGTGGCGCACCAGGCGCCAACGGCTGCCTGGCGTACTTCGACCGGCTCATGGCCGTCGACGGCTGCTCGAGCCAGCGGCTCGGCCCAGTCTGGTTTGAGCTCTTCAACACGGGTGAACGCCTCGGCGCGAACGCCGGGGTGTGGGCTGGCGATCAACTCCTGGACACAGGTCTCGTAGTCCGGCATACCGGCTTCGTGCATCAGGTCCAGCGCAGCGCGCACCTGCCAGCGATCGGGAGTGTCCAGCAGTCGATGCAGCACCTCGCGCGTCGAGGCATCGCTGAATACCAGATCCACGCCGTCGATGCGCCGCCGTGACAGCGACGTGCGCAACTGTGCGCCGTAGGCCCGAAACAGCAGCACTCCCGCCGCAGCGTAGGCCACCGTGAACACCAGTGCCACGGCTACCGCGTAACCGCCCTCGGCAGAGTCCACGCGGCTCAGGCCCATGAGTACCAGGCCGCTGAAGCCGTAACTGAGCGGAATGCCGATACCCTGTGCAAAGCCGTGTACCGCTTCGCGCTCGTGCGCCGGCAGCGGTTGAAACGCCGACTGCACCGATGTCTTGGCAAAACCGGAGTACGTGCCGTACTCGATAACCTGGATGGCCACCAGAATGCCCAGAAAGGCCTGTGGTGAGACTCCGAATGCCCCCGCCACAAATGAAGTCCCGATGCCGATGGAGATCAGCGCGGGCCCGCCACCCAGGCCCGCCAGCATGCCGTAACGCAGCAGCAGGTAGCCGGCGGCCAGAAACGTGAACAGCATTGCGCCGGCGGTAACCAGGGACTTTGCCAGACCGATGAACTGCGTCAGTTCGGCCTGGGTTACAAACACGCGTTGCGCCTGCGAATAGACCACGTACTGCAGCAGCAGCGAGGTGCTGAACGCCAGGAACTGGTAGAGGAAGACGAGCATCGCGTAGCGGTTGGAAACCAGCGTCTTGAGGCTCGCTACAGCCGAGTGGGTGTGATGCGTCTTGTCTTCCGATGGCGGCGCCGGTTGGTGGCTGTCTGCACCAACCAGGTGCTGCAGATGCCGGCCAATCAGCAGCGATCCAATCAGCGCCGCTCCCGACAGCGGTACAATTGCCTCTACCGACCCCAGTAGCTGCGACAGTGGCGCCACCGCCAGACCGGCGCACACCACCGCAATCATCTCCCACGCTGTCAGACGCGGGTAGACGCCCTTGAGCGTGCGCGGATCGTAGAGCTCGGCGGCAATCGAGCCGCGCAGCATAAACGTGTAGAGTGCCCCCATGGTGTGCGTCAGCATGATGATGAACGGGGCTACTACGGAAAGCCATCCGAACCGCGGGTACGTCAGCACAAACAGAATCGGTGCCGCCAGCGCAAAGGTCAGTTTGGTGGCACTGGAGAGCCGGAAGATCGAGATCCGTTCCTCGAGTGTCTGGAATCCGAGCGAAACCACCGGCACCAGGACGCCGGCCATGATGTAGGCTACGCGCAGCCCGCCAGAGCCGAAGCGATACACCAGCAGCGTATAGCCGGCGTTGTACAGCAGACCAAACGAGAGCCCCACCAGGAAGGCGTCGGCGGCTAGAAGCGGCAGAATCCTGCTCTCGGTGCCACGCGGTGGCAATTGATGCTGCATAGCGCTGCCGCTCAGTATAGCGCGCAACGCCAAACGTTGACAGTCTAGAGAAAAAGATCGTACGATAGCGCGTAACCCCAGCCGGGAAAGGAGAGTGTTATGACAAGAAGAACACAAGTGCGCAGCGCAGCTATGATCGCCGCGGCTGTTCTGGTATCGTTGCTGGTTGCGTGCGCCCCGTCGGCGCCCGAAGACGAGCAGATTACAATCGAGATGTGGTTTGGACGCCAGGAGTTTGTGCCGCACGATGAGTTTGAGCGCTTCCACGCAGAGAACCCCAATATTCGGGTTGAGTGGGATGTGATTCCGCTGGAGCAGGCGCATACCGACTTCATGCGTAACCATGCCGCCGGCAGCGCACCGGACGTGGTACAGATCTTTCATGAGTTCACCGCTACCATGGTGGCACAGGGTACGCTCTATGACATCAGTGAGTACGTGCGCGCCTGGGAACAGGAAGATCCGGCAGACTTTGCCGATGTATTCGATATCGCCTTTGATCTGACCAGCTACGAGGGCGGAATCTACGGCATAAACGTACACTCCGCACCCTATTTTCTGGGTTATCGCAAGGACTGGATCGAGCAGGCCGGCATGGAGCCACCAGAGACCTGGAATGACGTGCTGGAGATCAGCCGCGTACTGCAGCGTGATATTCTCAGTGGTGATCAGTACGCTTTTGCCCAGCCCGGTGGTGCGCATCATCCGCCGTTCTGGATGAACTCGATCTACATGTCGATGGGCGGTCAGTTCACCGATAGCGGACTGCCGATTATTGACTCGCCGGCCGGTATCGCTCTGATAGAGTTCTTTCAGACGCTGGCGCGCGAGGGGCTGCAGGACCCCGAGGCGGCATCGTGGGCCTCTGGTGACATGCGCGGTGCATTCATGGGCGGCCGGGCTGCCTTCTTCCCCGAAGCGATCAACATCTTTGCGGTCACCCAGCGTGAGCTCGACTACGCCACCGAATGGGAAGTCATGGTCCAGCCGTATCGGCAGGGAGCTCAGGCGGACTTCGAGGTCAACACCTTCGGCTGGCCGTTCATGATTAATTCTGCTACCGAGCATCCCGACGCGGTGATGGCGGCGCTGCGCTACGTCTTCGATCCGGAGATCGTCATCGACGTTGCCCTGGCGTACCAGCCTGCAAACCGTGCCAGCGTACTGGGAAGCGACGAGTACCTGCAGGCGCATCCCTACTTCCCGATCCTGGAGCAGGCGTTTGTAGACCAGGTCCCGTATCCAACGCATCTGCGTAGCCCAGAGCGCAGTGATATCCTCAACGAGATGAAGCAGGTGGCCCAGACCGAGTACGACCGCCCGGCCGCCGATATCGCTGCCACGTATCAGGCGCGCCTGGACGCACTCGATAACTGACAAGCGATCGGGTATAATCAGAGTTCACGTATAACCAGGTATTGCAACGGCTCCGTACGGGAGCCGTTGCTGCGCGTAGCGCACACCCCAAGGAGAGAGTCTTGCAGAGTAATCAGATCATGCACAACGCATGGAAGAAGCGCATTATTGTTCCGGCCTTCAACATCCCTTACATTCCGATGATGGAGCCCATCATGCAGGCTGCGCGCGATGAGGACGCTTTCTGCCTGGTGGCGGTGGCGCGGCTGGAGTGGACCAAGTTTCACAGCCGCAGCATGGAGGCTATCAGCCGCGAGTTTACACGCCTCAGTAACAGTGATCACGTGCGGCTGCATCTCGATCACATCCCGGTTATCGATGAGGACAACCTGGAGGTTGCGTACCTCGATCTGATCAGACAGGCTCTCGAACTCGGCTTTCAATCGGTAATGGTTGACGGGTCGCGGCTGGCGCTGGAGGAAAACATCGCGGCTACGCGCGAGGTGGTGGAACTGGCGCACAAGGCAGACATCCCGGTAGAGGCCGAGCTGGGAGCCGTTCTGGGGCACGAGGCTGAGCCGGATATGACCTACGAGGAAATCGTGCGGACGCGGACCGGCTTCACAAGCGTTGCGGAGGCGCGCCGCTTTGTTGCCGAGACCGGCTGCGACTGGCTTTCGGTGGCGTTTGGTAACATTCACGGCGCGGTGTCGCAAGCGCTGCGCGACAAGAAGAAAGTGGCGGCGCAGCTCGATATACCACACCTGAAGGATCTGTCGGCTGCAGCCGGGATTCCGTTGGTGCTGCACGGCGGAAGTGGCATACCGCGGGATAACATCCAGCAGGCGGTAGAGCACGGTATCGCCAAGATCAACATCGGCACCGAGGTGCGTCAGACATACGAGCAGGCGCTCAAGGCCAGCGACAGCACGGAGAAGGCCCAGGCGGCGGTGCACGAGAAGACGCGCTCGATTCTGCGCGATTTTCTGCAGATAGCCGGCAAGCGACAGGACGTAACGGGAGGCAGATGATGAGCCTGCTGGGAATTGATGTTGGCACCACCGGGTGCAAGGCGGCGGTCTTTGCCCCGGACGGTACGCTGCTCGCGCTGCGCTATACCGAGTACGATATCCAGCGCCCGCAGCCGCGCAGCGCTGAGCTCGACAGCCAGGCAGTATGGAATCAGATTTGCCACGTGATCAAGGCGGCGGTTGCGGAGAGCGGGGCGGGGCGGGAGCTGCGTTCAGTAGCGGTGGCCTCCATGGGCGAGAACATGGTTCCGGTCAGCCGCGAGCGGACTATCCTCGGCCCGTCCATTCTCAACGTTGATTATCGCGGAGAGGAGTACCTCTCTGACCTCGAAGCGCAGTTGCCCAACTCGCGGCTCTACGAACTCAACGGTAACGTCTGGGGTAATCAGTACTCGCTGCCCAAGCTGATGTGGATCCGGCAGTACCAGCCGGAGCTGTACGACAGGGCCTACAAGTTTCTGCACTGGGGCAGCTTTGTTACCTTCATGCTCGGCGGAGAGCCGCGGATCGACTACTCGCTGGCCAACCGCAGCCTGCTGTTTGACATCAACGCCGAAGACTGGTCGGATGAGCTGCTGTCGCTGGCCGGAATCGAGCGTGACAAGCTGCCCGAAACCGTGGCCTCCGGCGTTCAGGTGGGCGGCGTAGGAACACAGCAGGCCGCCGAGCTCGGTATTCCTGCGGGAACCCCTCTGGTGAGCGGCTCCCACGATCAATGTGCCAACGCGCTGGGCTGCGGCGTCATCGAAGATGGCATGGCGATGTACGGCATGGGAACCTTTCCGACCATTGCGCCGGTATTCTCAGCCTCACCGTCACGCGAGGTCATGATAGAGACCGGGCTCAACACCGAGCATCACGCGGTTCCCGGCCGCTACGTATCGTTTATCTTTCATATGGGCGGGTCAGCGGTCAAATGGTATCGCGATACTTTTGCCGCCGAAGAGCAGCGCCGCGCTGAGGGCGGCGACATCTACCCACGGCTTTTTGGCGAGATGCGCGAGGCGCCGGCGCCGGTCCTGGTGCTGCCGCGCTTTGCCCCGATGGGGCCCCCGGACTTCGAGTCCGACGCGTGCGCCGCAATGCTGGGCTTGAGCCTGGAGACCAGCCGCAGCGATGTACTGAAAGGTCTGGTCGAGGGCAATACGCTGGCGCTCAATCTGTCTTTTGAGAAGCTGCCGCAAGCCGGTGTGCAGGTCGAGAGCTTCCGCGCGGTAGGCGGCGGCAGCCGTAGCGACACCGCGGTGCAGATTGCCGCTGATATTCTGGGAAAGCCGATGACGCGCTCACTGGTGGCCGAGGCCGGAGCGCTGGGCGCGGCGCTGCTGGCCGGGATCGGTGCCGGCGTCTACGCTGATTTCCGCCAGGCGGTGGACGCCACCGCGCAGGTGGGTGACAGCTTCGAACCCGACCCCGCGCGCCACCAGCGCTACCAGCAGGTCTTTGCGCTGTATAAGGAGTTTCGCAGCCGGCTGCAGCCGCTGACCGAACAGTGGACCGCGCTGCAGCGTAGCCTGCACGGCGGCTGAGGCGGCCACCGCGGCTGCCAGCCGGCGCTGCCGTTCAGCGTGCCAGGAAATCGCGCACGCTCTCAACCACCAGCGCGTGGTCCTGCTCGTGCGGCAGCCCGGATACCGTGATCGTACCGATGACTCCGGCATTGCGGATCCGAATTGGAAACGATCCTCCGGACGCCGCGTAGAGTGCCTCATCGAGGCCACGCTCGCGCAGCGTTTCGCCCTTGAACTCCAGGTTCAGGGTGAAGTGGTACGAACTGCTGAAGACTCGGTTAACCAGCCGCTTCTTACGCCTGATCCACTCATCGTTATCGACCGCGGTGCCCTCCAGCGCGTGATGAAACAGCTGCTGACCGTGGCGCTCTATGTCAACGGCTACACTCAGGCCTTCGCGCCGGGCGCGTTCGACTATTGCAAGGCCCAGCTCGAGCGCCTCATCGTTGCTGAAAGACTCAAACTGCAGTTCCTGCTCCTGGCGTACGCATTCTTCGATACGCGCATCCAGCTTCTTGCTGCGTGCCATGCTTTTCCTCCTGAGGCATTGTACCACGCTACGGCTATGGTGTTCCCGCCCGTGCAGCAGCCCGTGCTGCGGCGCGACCCGCATGGCGCTCTTTCCAACCGTACTTGAGGCTCAGCATAGAGGGGACTGCCACCAGCGTACTGACGGTGGCAAAGCTCAGACCGTAGAGCATTGTCCAGGCGAACGCACGCCACCACTCAGCCGATTCCGAGCTGAATTGAATCCGCAGCAATCGGACATCGAGACTGACACCGAGCGCCATCGGGACCAGCGCCAGCACGGTGGTCAGCGCGGTCAGGATGACCGGGCGCAGGCGTGTTCGCCCAGCTTCGATCACGGCCTGCCGCCATGGGAGGCCACCGGCAATCAGCTTGTGGGTGTAGTCTACCAGTACAATGCAGTTGTTGACCGCCACTCCGGCCAGCGCAATACAACCGATACCCGACATGATGATCACGAATTCCAGCCGTGCAAACGCAAAGCCCCACATTACGCCGCCGAGCGACAGAAAGACCCCAAACAGGATGATGAACGGGTCTGCCAGTGAGTTGAACTGTGCCAGCAGAACGATGAATATCAGAAAGATAGCTACCACAAACGCCTGCAGCAGAAACGCGGTTGACTCGTCGCGAATGTCGGCGCCCTCGCCGCTGCCGATCGTGTAACCGCGCGGCAGTTCAGCGCGGATTGTATCTACCCGGGTCTCGATTTCGCGCGTGATAGCTGCCCGATTGGTGATGTTGGCATCGAAATCTGCCCATACCGAGACGGCGCGGCGCATGTTGCGCCGTTTGATGACGCCGGTTGTCGACTGCGGCTCAATCTCGGCCACCGAGGACAACGCAACGCGCACGCCGTCGTTGGAGACCACCATTACGTTACGCAGCGCTACCGCCGAGTCGCGCTCGGCTTGCTGGTAGCGCACTACGATATCGTACTCGTCCTGGTTATGTCGAAACGTCCCCACCGTTGCCCCGTTGATGGCGCTGCGCACCGTATTGGCGATGTTGGCCGTGGTGACGTCGTGAAACGCGGCGCGGCCGCGGTCGATGCGTACCGCGTACTCCGGACGGCCCGGTTCGTAATCGGTGTCGGACGTGCGGAATTCCGGGTAGCGCTGCAGGATCGACAGGATGTGCGCGCTGATCTCACCCAGTACTTCGTAGTCGGCGCCGCGTACTTCGTAGGAGATATCGTTACCGGTTGGCGGGCCCTCTTCGGCTTCTTCTATACTGACCAGCGCACCGGTAACCGTGCCGAGACGCCGCCCGATTGCGCGCACCGCGTCGCGGCCGCGGATGCTGCGCTCGTTGAACGGCACAAAGGTCACGTCCACACGGCCGCGGTGGCTCTCGGCGTTGGAACCGTCGCTGCCGGCAACCGATGCGTAGCTGTCGAGCGAGCTCGGGGTGCTGCGCACCAGCTCTTCGACCTCCAGTACAACGTCATCGGTATAGCGCAGCGGAGTTCCCTGCGGGGCTTCAACGGTGATCCGGGCGCGCTCGGGATCCAGGTCGGGAAAGAACAGCGGCTCGCGGCCAAACAGCGCAAAGGCGGCTATCCCCAGGATTACCACCGCGGTTATGACCAGCGTGCTGGCCAGCGCGTGAGCGGTGGCAAACTGCAGCAGCCTGGTGTACCAGTTCTGCAGCCGGGCAAAGCCGCCACCGCCCTCGGTGATGCGCCGCTGCTGACGCGGTGATACGTTGAGGAAGTAGCCGCAGAAGACCGGGTTGATTGCCAGCGCCACCAGCAGTGAAGAACCCAGTACCACAATTACGGTCATCGGCAGGTACTTCATGAAATCGCCCATCAGTCCGGGCATGAAGATGATCGGAAAGAACGCCAGTACCGTGGTCAGTGTACTGACCATGATCGGGGCGGCCACTTCACCCGCGCCGTCAATAGCCGCCTGCACGCGGTCCTTGCCCATAGAAGCGTGGCGAAAGATGTTCTCCACAATCACAATGCCGTTGTCCACCAGCATCCCGAGCGCCAGGATCAGGCTGAACAGCACAATCATATTGAGCGTGATACCCAGCAGTTGCAGGATAAAGAACGAGAGCAGCATCGAAAGCGGGATTGCCAGCGAGACAAACAGCGAGTTGCGCAGACCGAGGAAGAAGATGGTAACCGCTATCACCAGCAGGAATCCGCTTGCCATGTTGTTCTCGAGATCGGCTATCATATTGCTGATATAGCGCGATTCATCGTACGAGACGGTCAGCTCGGTTGCCGCGGGTAGTTCCTCGCGCAGTTCTTCCACCCGCAGCCTGATAGCTTCGGCCACGTCCAGGATATTTGCGCCGATGCGTTTCTTGACCGACAGCGTGATAGCCGGCTCGCCGTTCAGCCGTGAGCGTGTTTCATCGAGCGATTCTCGCATTGCCACCGTTGCAATATCGGCCAATCTCACCGACACGCCGTTTGCGGCCACGTAGAGATCCTCGAACTCGCGCACCTCGCCGAGCTCACCGGTAATTGCCAGGTTATAGTTGCGTTCGGGGTTACGCAGCACGCCCCCCGGGATCGAGACGTGCTCCTGCTGGACCGTTGCGATGACATCGTCGATTGAGAATCCGTAGGAGGCCATACGGTAGGAGTCCAGCTCAATTGCCACCTCGCGCGATGGCTGGCCGGTCATGTCCACCTCGAGAACGCCCGGCAGGCGCTCTATGGCGTCGCTCAGCGCGTTTGCGCTCTCCTCGATTACACCGACGCCGTCGGGGTGTGACAGCACCAGCACGTAGAACGGCCAGTCCGAAACGCTGAACTCGCGTACCAGCGGTTCATCGGCGTCAGTGGGTAACTGCGGTCGCGCCAGGTCAACGCGGTCCTTGACCCGCTGCAGCGCGGTTTCAACGCTTACGTCGGAGCTGAACTCGGCAAAGATAAACGACAGGTTCTGCCGACTCTCTGAGCTCAGCGTAACCAGGCCGTCCAGCCCGTCGATTTCCTGCTCGATGCGTTCGGTAACCAGCGATTCGATATCGGCTGCGGACACGCCGATGTAGCTGGTGGTCACAAATATGTAGGGCTGCGATATCTCGGGTGCAGACTCGCGCGGCAGTGAAACGTAGGCAACCGCCCCAACGATCACAATCAGCGCCGCCAGGCCGAAAACTGCCATGTGCTTGTCTATGAAGAGGCGGATCATGCGTTATTCCCGGACCACGCTGCGGACCGGCGTGCCGTCGCTGAGCCGATTCATGCCTTCTACCACCAGCAGTTCATTGCCGCTGAGTCCTTCGAGCACCAGCGTGTTGCTGGTATCGGACGGACCGGTGCGCAGCGGCCGCTGTACCGCAACGCCCTCTTCAACTACAAACACCGCCGGTCGACCGGCCCGCGTGACAATTGCGCGCGAGGGAATCTGCACGCCGTTGGGGTGCGTACGCAGCGCCAGCTCTACGCGTGCCGTCTGCCCGGCCAGCAGGGTGCCGTCGGAGTTGTCGATCTCGATCACAACGTCAAACGTCAGCCCACGGTCGGAACGCCGCCGTGCAAAGCTGGTGGTCTCTCCGCTCCAACTGCGATCGGGAAAGCTCGCAAAGCTGATCCGCGCATCTCCCAGGCGGCGGACGCCGGCGATGTCTGCCTCCGGGACGCCCACGGTGACTTTCATGCGCGACAGATCCGCAACGCTATAGGTTGGCGCACCCGGCGCCAACTCGTCATAGAGCTCTACGTGACGCGCGGTCACGATACCGTCGAGCGGACTGATGGCCAGTGCCCCTTCGCGCACGGCCTCGGCATCGATCCGATTGGAGCTGCTGCGCAGCCATTGCAGACGCAGCTGGTCCACGCGTTGGCGCGAAGTCAATCCCTGCTCCAGAAACTGGCTCTCGCGCTGGTAGTCTTCGTGCGCCAGTTGCTCGGCCAGCCGGGTGGTCTGCCAGCCGGTTTCGGCGCGTTCGGCTTCGATGCGCGCCAGCGATTGGCCGCGGCGCACCGGATCACCGGGTTGGGCGTGCAACTGCTCTACCGTGCCGCCCGAGACGGACTGCAGGGTGGCCTGGCGGATTCCGCGCACTTCACCGAAGTAGCGGCCATACTCGACAAAATCCGAGCGTTGGACCTCTACCACCCGCACCAGAATGCGGCCGTCATCGTCTGTTGCTGCGCCGTTGAACTGCGCGGCAGCGGCATCCTGCCGCGCGCAGCCTGATAGCAGCACCAGGAGGCCAAAGCCCGCGCTCATACACAGGTATAGAACTCGTTTTGCCATACTTTGCTCCAACGGGCTGCCAACAAGCGCCGTGTTCAGATCCCCTCTGCGCCGCGTCCCATCGCCTGCTGCCAGTCGAAGTAGGCGGAAAGGTAGTCGAAGGTTGCCGAATAGTAGGTCAGTTGCGCCTGAACAAGGCTCACGCGCGCATCCTTCAGTTCGAGTTGGGTTGAGACTCCGCTCTCGGCTGAAATCTCGGTGATGGAATAGGCCAGCTCGGCGGTCTCGAGCGACTGCCGAGCCAGCTCGATGCGCTCCTCGGCTTCGTTCAAGGTCAGTTCGATGGTCCGCAGCTCGGTACGAACATCGTCCACTTTCTGTTGAATCTCGGTATCGGCATTGTGCAGCTGGAGCCGCGCGCGCTGCAGCCGCGCGCTGCGCGCGCCACCGCTGTAGAGCGGAAGCTGCAGCTGCAGCGCGGCGCTCATGCGTTGTGTCCCGTCGTCAAGCGAGAACCCGTCATCGGCGGCGCTCCAGCCCCAACTGAGCGAGCCGGAAACCGAAGGGTAGAACTCGGCGCGGCCGGCGGCCACCTCGATCTCGCGCAGCGAGCGCATGCCCTGAAGCACGTTATAGTCGGGCCGCTCGGCAAGCGCCTGCGTAAGATCGGCGTCCGCGGGCCTCTCCGGGTGGCGCTGCAGCGTCCCCTCGAGGCTGATGGCGGCGTCAGGATCGATACCTGCGACATGCTTGAGGTTGGAAAGCGCAATCTGCAGATTGCGGTTGGCAAGTGTTGTTTCGGGGACGGTGGTCTTCCAGTTGAGCTCGGCACGCAGCAGGTCCAGCGGCGCCACCGCCCCGGCGTCGTGGCGCCGCTGCACGTCCTGGTAGTTCTCAAACGCCAGTTCTTCGGCGGCACGGCGTACCTCGAGCACCTCGCCCAGCAGAATAGTGCGGTAGAACAGCTTCTTGGCAGCCGTCAGTACCGCCTGGCGTTGTACCTCAAAGGTGGTTGCGGTC
>SKLB01000304.1 GCA_007123465.1 Spirochaetales bacterium | reverse complement strand
GTAGGATTTGGTAACGTTTCAATTCACTGCACGGTAACGTGTTCTAATGCACAGGAGGAATCCACGTTTGATTGTTAAAGGTTCGGCGGCAAAACGCCACAGACAGAGTGAAAAAGCGCGCGTCCGCCACAAGAGTGAGCGGAGCCAGGTGCGCAGTAGCATTCGTCGCTTCCTTGAAGCGCTGAAAGCCGGTGACCAGGAGCTCGCCAGGGAGCACTATCTCGCAGTCACCAAACTGATTGATTCCGCCGTCCACAAGGGCGTATATCACAGGAACACCGCCGCGCGGACGAAGTCTCGACTGCAGAAGAAGCTCAACGCACTCGCTTCGTAGCCTCAGCCGGAGTCCCGCACTTCGGTGCATCTCATGCGCGGCTGATACGAGGCAGATCGACTGCGCGTAACCACGAGGCATCATTTTTCAAAAGAGGGGAGCTGTGGCACACAATAAACTCACCAAGGCGGAAATCGTCGATCGAATTTCTGAGCAGGCTGATGTTAACAAAAAGGACATCCAGGCAATTGTGGATGCTTTTTTCACGCACGTGAAGGCGGCGCTGCTGGAGGACCGCGTGGTGGAATTCCGCGGTTTCGGTACCTTTGAGGTTCGTACCCGCAAGGGTCGAGAACGTGCCAGGAATCCCAAGACCGGGGAAACCGTGCGTGTGCAGAACCACGGTGTGGTGGTGTTTCGTCCGGGCAAAGAGCTGAAAGAAGCAGCGTGGGAATTGCGGGACTAGTTTGGCTAAATCGAAGAAGAAGCGCCGCGGTCAACTCAAGCGGTCCCCGGCCAGGCGCGCCGAGCCTGCGGCGAGCGTAATCAAAGACCAGCAGCGCAACCAGAATCGAACGGCGCTGGCTGAAGTCGGCACCCAGATTGGTTTGCTGTTTCTGAGCGCACTGCTGTTTTCGCTGTCGCATCCCAATCTGTTATTCGATTGGGGGTTCTTTCCGTTAGGCTATATCGCCTTCGTTCCGGTCTTCATAGTTGTTCATCGCAGCAGTTGGCCCGGCACGGTGCTCTACGGGATGCTGTACGGATTTGTGGCCTACGCCACCCACAACTACTGGCTGCTTAACTTCCACCCGCTCTCAATCTTCATTGTACCGGTGATCTACGCGGCCTACTTCGCGGTGGTCTTCCCTCTGCTCAAGAGTGCAGATGCGCTTTTCCCACGCTACGGATTCCTGGTTCAGCTGGCGATCTGGCTGGCCTGGGAGTATCTGCGCACGCAAGGCTTCCTGGGCTACGCCTACGGCATCTCGGGATACTCGCAGTACCTGGTTACTCCGCTTGTGCGGTTGTCGGCCTTGACCGGAGTCTGGGGGGTAAGCCTGCTGGTGCTGTTTCCTTCGGTGTTTCTCGGTAACGCACTCAAGGACGGGTTGGCGGGTTTCAGGGAGTTCGTACGATCGCGGCGCGTCGTCGCTGTCGGATACGCAGCGCTATTTGTGCTGGCGCTTGTGTACGGATTTGCCTCGCGGGTGGACTATAGTGACTCGCGTATGTGGCGCGTAGCGCTGGTGCAGCAGAACGTCGATCCGTGGGAAGGCGGTGTTTCGGCGTATCGCGAGTCGCTGGATATCCTGGTGCGGCAGAGCAGCATGGCGCTTGAAGAAGATCCCGAAATCGTCATCTGGAGCGAAACCTCGTTTGTGCCGTCGATAAACTACCACTCACGCTTCCGCACCAATCCCGAGTCTTTTGCGTTGGTGCGCGAGGTGGTTGATTTCCTGGCTGTGCAGCCGGTTCCATTTGTGGTCGGCAACAGCGATGGCCGCATGGTGCGCAGCGCGGACGGCTCGCTGGAACGCGCAGACTACAATGCGGCTATCCTCTACGCGGACGGGCAGGTGGTTGACACCTATCGCAAGATACATCTGGTGCCGTTCACTGAGCACTTTCCCTATCAGCGTAGCTTTCCGTGGTTGCATCGGCTGCTGGTTGAGAATGAAACCACGTTCTGGGAATCCGGTGACGAGTTCACGGTTTTTGAAGCCGGCGGGGTGAGTTTCTCAACGCCGATCTGCTTTGAAGACACGTTTGGCTACCTGTCGCGCGCTTTCATTCGCGAAGGAGCCGAGGTCATTGTAAATCTCACCAATGACTCGTGGGCGCATTCGGTGGCGGCCGCCATGCAGCACATGGCAATGGCGGTGTTCCGTTCTGCCGAGAACAGCCGTTCGATGGTGCGCAGTACCAACGGTGGCATGACAACCATCATTGATCCCAACGGCCGGATACTGGAGCTGTTTCCGCCGTTCATCGAGGGATATATGATCGGTGAGGTGCCGGTGTATAGCGGACGGCAAACCCTCTACACGCGCTGGGGAGACTGGTTTGCCTGGCTTTCAGTAGCGGCGGCTGCAGGCTTGTTGCTTGTCGGCGCTGCCCGGGCGTTTGTTCGCCGTCGGCAGGGCGGCGCGGATTGACATTCACACCCGGTTCTGCAAGAATATCTGCTTAGGAAGGAGCATGGAGCACAAAGGCAAGATCCTCATCGTAGACGATGAACAGATCAACCTCGATTTTTTTGACGTAATGCTGTCCAAGCTTGGCTTTGTGGTCGAGCGCGCCGAGGACGGCGAAGAAGCGCTCGAACGAGTCAAAGAGGGCAGACCTGATCTGGTTATCCTGGACAACATCATGCCCAAGCTCTCGGGGTGGGAAGTAACGCGAACCATCAAGCAGTCGCCCGAATACGCCGAGGTGAGCGGTGTTCCTATAATCATGTTCTCGGCAATGGACGACGTCAAAGACAAGATCGAGGGATTCGAGCTGGGCATCGAGGACTACATCACCAAGCCGTTCAACTTCTCCGAGGTTCTGGCGCGCATCAAAGCCGTATTGCGTGGCCGCGAGCTGACGCAGCAGGTGCTGCAGCGCGAGCGGCGGATCGCTCTGATCGAGTCGCTCAACAAGTCTCTGGTGTACTTCACCAGACACCTGAGGGAGCCGGTGCAGGAGATTATCACGGCAACCACCGAGCTGGACCACACAGATCCTGAGCAGGTGGGCCGGTTTGTGGAGCTGGTACGTAACGAGATTGAGGCAACGCTTGCATCACTGGACGGTCTTGAAGACGAAGTCCGTGACCTGCAGAGCAAGGGTGATGAGCTCAAGTCTCGCGAGGTGACGATGGAGATGCTCGAAGAGAAATACCAGAAACGCTTTGATCAGTACCACAAGAGGTTTCAGGGTGACGGGGTAGCGCATTGATCAGCGAGCAGAAGCGCCAGGTGCTCGATGCATTTGCAGCCGGTCGCAAGCACTACAAGCTGATGGAGTTTGAGTCGGCGCTGCGGCACTTTGAATCGGCGCTGCAATTAGACCCGGCTGACGGCCCGGCAAAGATATACGCGCAGCGCTGTCGGCATTACGTAGAGAACCCTCCGCCGGAAGACTGGGATGGAGTGTTCGTCATGACCACGAAGTAAGAGTATGGCCAGGAAGAAGAATGACGAGGCAGTGCCGGCAGTCCCGCGTACCGCAACCCGGCTGGGAAAGACCGCGGTATTGAAGGGAACGTTGCGCTTCCGCGATTCGGTGCGTGTTTGCGGCCGTATTGAAGGGCAGATTATCTCTGAGGGATTTCTCTATGTCGAGGACGGCGCAGAGATTCACGCCGATATCCGGGTTGGATCTACCGTGGTTGCAGGCGTTGTGCACGGCAATATTCACGCCACCGATTCGCTGGAGATGTTGCCCACCGGCAAGATCTACGGCAACGTCAAGGCAGCCAAGCTACGGATCGCCGACGGGGTGGTGTTTGAAGGCAAGTGCGAGATGATTAAGAACGCCAATTCGGTTGACATTTTTGCAGCTCCGGTTGATCAACTCAAGTCCTCGGTGCAGCGTGTCTGAATCGGCCTCTATTCTCTGTGTTGGCAATGAACTGACCGAAGGAAGAACGCTCGATCGGCACGGACGCTACCTGTCGCGCACCCTCGGCGAGCTGGGAATATCGGTGCGCAAGATTGCCCTGATCCCCGATGAGCGGGCGCTGTTTCTCAGCGAAGTCAAGGTGCTGATGCAGCAGAGCCGTCTGGTGATAGTAACCGGCGGGCTGGGGCCAACGTCCGACGATCTCACGCGCGACGTTGTCGCCGCGGCAGTTGGCGTGGAACTCGAGTATCGCGAGGAGCTGTGGCAGGAGCTGCAGGCGCGATTTGGCTGGAGGCAAATCGCCGAGGCCAATCGGCGTCAGGCGTTTATCCCTGCCGGCAGCGTGGTTCTGAAGAATATCGTGGGTACGGCGCCCGGATTCATGGCGGACTGGAGCGAGGGCTGCGTGGTTGCTCTGCCCGGACCGCCTCGCGAGCTTTCTGCGATGGTGGATCAATCGCTGCTGCCTTTGCTCAGACAGAGACTGGGAATACGTGTGGAGGCGGTGACGCGTGCAACTGCATTCCTGATTCCTGAGTCGGAGCTGGAAGAAGCGCTGGCTGCAGCGGCTTTTGACCAGGCGGTGTGGGGCACCCGCGTAGAAGAGTACCGCATAACGTTTGCGCTGCGCGGCGGCAGCGAGCAGGATCGGCTGGGGATGCTCGCGCGCGTGGTGCAGTTCTTCGATGGATTTCGAATCCGCAGCGGTGAAGTAGACCCGGTAGCTCTGGTGTCCGATCGCTTGCGTAACTTCGGCCGGATGCTGGTAACCGCAGAATCGTGTACCGGCGGCCTGGTTGCCAAACTGATAACCGATCTGCCTGGGAGCTCGGAAGTCCTGTGGGGCGCTGTGGTCTCCTACTGCGATACGGCCAAGAGCGGGATTCTGAGGGTGCCGCCCGCTACGCTGGGAGAACACGGTGCGGTATCGCGACAGACTGTCGAGGCCATGGCGCGGGGTGCGTTGGCCGTCAGCGAAGGTCAGGCCGGCGTTGCGGTTGCGATAACCGGTATAGCCGGACCGGGCGGTGGAACCGTGGAGAAACCGGTAGGCACCGTCTGGATCGCGGTTTGCGCCGAGACGCGGGCAGCGGTGACGCGCGCTATGCACTTCTACGGTTCGCGCGATCAGGTGCGACGCAGGAGCGCGGTGGCGGCGCTGCTGTTGATTGAGGATTACTTGACATAAGCGCGCGAACGGGAATATAGTTAAACAGCCCTTACGGGTTTTTCCGTCGTGCCCCAAAAAAAGCAGAGCTTCGATACAATGCATATCAGACGAACAGTTACAGTTACGACCTTGCGTGATCGCGCAGGAACGCGGTTGTAAATCTATACGGTAACCACGACAAACGACCTTGGAGTATCTTCATGGCTATCATTCGTAAGAAATGGTCGAATCATTCAGATGACGGCGGATCGTCAACAAACGAAACTTCGCAATCTGAGCTTGATCTGCAGGACAAAATGACAGAGGAAACCGGTTCGCAATCGGAGGCAGCACAGGCCGACGGCGCTGCAGATCGGCGCGAAACCAGGAAGAAACGGGTGCGTGTCTCGATCTCCAAAGACCCCGAGGCCGCCAGGAACGGCAGCAACGGCTCGCCGCGCGACGAACAGGCCGACACCTCTGAGAAAGTCCATGAGCAGCGCGACGCACAGGGACAGGAGTCCGGCAGACGGCGCGGCAAGAAACGCGGTCAGGCCGAGATGCGCTCGACGCGTCGCTCCGATAACGGCGGCGAGGACAAGAGCCTCAGCATCAACGATCTGACCTACATGAACATGAAGGAACTGCGCAAGTTTGCAGCCAAAATCGGGATCAGTCAGGAGAACCTGCTGGCACTCAAGAAGCAGGAGGTGATCTTCGCTATCCTGAAGGCGCACACCGAGCGTAACGGCAGCATCTACGCCTACGGTTCGCTGGAGATTCTCCCCGACGGCTACGGTTTTCTGCGGTCACCGCAGAACTCCTATCTGCCTGGATCCGACGATATCTATATCTCCCCGTCCCAGATACGCTTGTTCAACCTCAAGACCGGCGATACCGTTTACGGTCAGATCCGTCCTCCAAAAGAAGGTGAACGGTTCTTTGCGATGTTGCGCGTTGAGACGGTCAACTTTGACAATCCCACGGTGGCGCAGACTCGCATCCCGTTCGACAACCTGACTCCGCTTTATCCCGATCAGCGCCTGAACATGGAGATGATCAGTGGCGAGCCGTCAACGCGCATGATCAACCTGTTCTGCCCGATCGGCAAGGGGCAGCGTGGTCTGATTGTCTCGCCGCCGCGCACCGGAAAGACCGTTCTGCTGCAACGTATCGCCAACGCGATTACCGAGAACCATCCCGAAGTCTACATGATCGTGCTGCTGATTGATGAGCGCCCCGAAGAGGTGACCGATATGCAACGCAACGTCAAGGCCGAGGTTGTCTCCTCCACCTTTGACGAACAGGCTACGCGCCATGTACAGGTTGCAGAGATGGTTCTGGAAAAAGCGCGCAGGCTGGTGGAGCATCGCAAGGATGTGGTTATCCTGCTGGACTCGATC
>SKLB01000232.1 GCA_007123465.1 Spirochaetales bacterium | reverse complement strand
TGGTGGCGTAGACGGTTCCTGCGGGCTGACGAGGTGACAGAGGGTCACGCAGAGCGGTGGCGCGGACCAGAGGGATGAGATCCGGCGCTGCTGGTGCTGAACAACATTTTCGGCACCACTTCAGGCGATTTCCATCGTATAATGAGGCAGATACTCATCACGCAGAGTTGAAGTACCCACTGGCCGAGGAGGAGGCGTTATGCTACGACGGTTAATCGTACTTGTTGGGGTTCTGGGGGTCATCTGCACATCGCTGCTCGCGGCATCAGAACCGGCGGTTGGAATTCCTTCGCCGGGCTGGCTGGCGTGGAGCATGAACCTTGATCCCTCGCCACCGCCGCGCAACAGCGGCCTGAGTCAGGCCGAGTTTGATGAGTTGCTGGATACGATCCAACGGATCGGAGCGCTCTATCGCCGCACGCCCTATCTGCGGCTGCCGACCGACGCCGAGATAGTCCCCAGCCGAGTCATCCGCCCACGCGCCGGTGGCCGGGAGAGCACAGGGCCGGTACGCGCCGATTTCTCGCTCTACATCTACCGCCCCGTCTACCGCCACAACAATCCACGTTGTTACTTCACGATACACATCAACGATCCATGGGTGCATGACCGAAGCTTCTTCGAAGATGACCAAGGCCCGATTCACCTGGCGTGGCCGCAGCTCGAGACCGTCAACGGCAAGCAGCGCTACCGGCGAGACGAGCGCACCGTGCTTGAACTGATACTGCCTGCGGGACGCGAAGCGTGGCTGCCGGTCAGCCAGGAACGCTGGATACGCCTGTTGATCAACAGGACCGACGGGGAACTGCAGGAATACTACCAGAAACTGGTCGGCGAGGCGGCCGAGCGACGCGCCCGCGCATCGAAACACTACGAAAACTCAATAGCAACGGCCTCACGCTACCGCAACGAGCCTCATCTCTTCCCCGGAATTGACAAGCAGGCGCTCGAAGAGATGGCCCAGCACTTCACCGCGATGGCCGAGGATGCGATGCAGATGTTCGAACGCAACGAACGCGGCTATCAACAGGTAGCTGCCGCCCTGGGTGCCCGTGACTACGATGCGCTCGAAGCTGCCGGTGACCGCGGGCGGGCGATGATGGGCCGCCACATGCTGGCTCTGGAGGCCGAACTGGCCGGACTGTCTGCGGCCGAGCGCGCCGCGCCGGCGTACGGCTTTGAGTACGATCCGGCGATGTACTGGATGCCGCGCAGGCCACCGAAGCGGCCGTCGCTGCTGCTGAACGCCGGCGATCCTGGCGCGTATGCGCTGCTGGCGCCCAATCCGGACTTCCTCCGGCGCGATCTGCCGTCCGGCCAGATCCAGTCGATCACAATTCTCAACCGGCTGTGGCCGGAGTTTGACCAGCGGCTGGAGAGCGAGATGGACTGGCGCGCGTTGGCCGCCATGGTACGCTGAGATCGAATCTCCGCGGATCCACCTGGCCGTCGATAATTGCTTCGCCTCCAAGCGCTGGACCGAGCCGCACGAATGGATCAGCGAAATCGTCAAGGCCGGTGTGAGCTGCATCGAGACCAGCGCCGACACCGAGATGGACCCCTTCTATCACGGCGCCGACTATATTGCGGACTGGCTCGCAGCGGTGCGCCGCGCGCAGGAAGCAGCAGGAGCCCGGGTGGTCAACCTCTACTCCGGGCACGGCACCTACTCTACACTCGGCCTCGCCCACACCGATACCCGCGTGCGTCAACGCATCCTCTCTCAATGGCTGAAGCCGATGGTGGATACCGCGCACGCACTGAAGGCCGGACTCGGGTTCTTCTGTCACGCCTTTCCGCAGTCGGTGTTGGCGGACCCTGAGCGCTACGAGCAGGAGTTTCTGACGCTGGCAGACAATCTGGCGGAGATTGCAGGCTACAACCGGTCGCTCGGATCGCGGGAGTACCTCGGTGTCGAGCAGATGTACAGCCCGCACCAGGTGCCGTGGACCATCGCGCAGTCGCGCCGCCTGCTGCGGGAGGTGTTTGCCCGCGGCGCCGCGCCGTTCTACATCACCATCGATGTGGGTCACCAGTCGGGTCAGCACCGCTATCGCCGGCCCACCCGGCAGGCGCTGGAAGAGGCGCTTCTGTCCATCCGCCGCAGCGGCCTCGCGCCGCAGACGTGGATCGGTCCCGATCCGATTGTTGAACGGTTGTGCCGGGTCGCCGCGGACGGCGCGGGCAGTCGCCACCTCGACGAGATCGAGGCCGAACTATCGCGCTACGCGCAACTCTACGCCGAGCCCGCCGACAGCGACCCGTACGAGTGGCTGCGCGCGTTGGCCGGCTGGTCACCGATCGTGCACCTGCAGCAGACTGACGGCAGCTCTTCGACGCATCAGCCGTTCAACGACGAGACCAACCGCAGCGGCATCATAGAGGCGCACAAAGTGCTCTCCGCGATCGACGCACACTACCGCAGCGCGACCCCGGATGCCGACATGCCGTCCCGGGTCAGCGACATCTATCTCACTATCGAAGTGTTCGCGGCCACCGCCGACACTCCCGAGCAGGTCCGAAGCAAACTTCGCCAGTCGGTTGAGTACTGGCGTCGCTACATTCCCAGTGACGGCGAGACGCTGAAAACCCTGCTTAGCTGCGGCTGAGGCGTCTTGTGCCCGGATCAATCCTCTCTGGCCAGGTTCAGGCGCCCGCCGGCCTCGATATGCCGGCGGGTCGGATGCCCTCCCTCCAGTAGTACCAATGGTCAAGAGGCACGCATCAATAGCGCAGCGAATTTGCACTAATCTCCGTTTCAACCGATACTTAGATCCATGCCCAGGCAGTGCGAGCCGGGATGCAGCCGGCCGGCGCCGAGCATAAGGGGCCATGATGTGCGAAACTACATCTGGACGGCAATTGTCGCGTTGGTCGCCGGCGCTGCGCTGGCTCTGGTGCTCTCTGCTCGCCCTGCTGCTGATTGGGCCGCCGTTGATGCTGAGCGCGCAGCCATTCGAGCAGAACTCGAGGCTGAGTTTGATCGCCGAGTTGGCGAGTATCGAGCGCGAGCTGGCGCAGCTGAGGCAGCGGCAGATCGACTCCGTAGCCGAGTTGAGCAACTCGAGGCAGAATTCGCTGGACTTGTCGCGGCGCTTGGACGCAGCGCTGCAGAAAGCCGAGATATCGCAGCGGCTCTCGAGCGAGGCATCAGCGCTGGCATCGGGGTTGCAGACGGCATTGGATCAGCTGAAGACCGAGTACGACGCCTGCGAGAAAGCCTGGAGCGCGGAGAGGCGCGAGCTGAGCGGCCAGATTGAGCAAGTGACCAGCGAGCGCAACGCCCAGCGCGCCCGGGCGGCCCGCCAGCGTTGGCTCGGGCGCCTCGAGGGTGCCGGATCCGGCGCCCTGGTGGCGGTGATTGTAATAGCGATACTTTCGGTGCGCTGAGGCTGCACCATATTCACGTCGATACTGCCCAAATCAATCGTTACCCGTCAAGTCCATTGTTCGAGCCTGCGCAGGACCTCGTGCTGTTCGGTCTCGTCCGCCGTGCCAACCCACAGGAAGAATCCCTCGGGGCGGAACTCCTGCATGAACGGCTCCAGGTCTTCGAGCGCGAGGTCGATGATCAGCGACTTTCCGCGGCTTCGGATCTTACGGATAATGTCGATCCACTGCATGATCGGGTAGTTTTCGCCAACGCCCTGGACCCACTGGTACGCCTGTATGCCGTCAAGCTCTAGCAGGTGGTCGAGATGACGCGCCACTTGCGGGCCGTCTACGTGATAGACGTTGTGGTCCATCGTCTCTATTTCGCGCGCATGGACGGGAAGGCAGAACTCCCGGAATTGCTCCGGCGAGATCAGAGAAGAGAAGTCCGCGGTGGGTATATGCATCCGACCGAACGACGGAACGGGCTTCCACGAGACGGAGAGCTGGCCGTGAGACTTGAGCTTGCGGTCGAAGTGGTCGTAGACGGCTTCGAAGTCGCGCACCGCAACCTCAAACAGCTGCTTCGCGCGGTCCGGATTGTCGTAGAAGTCGAGGCAGAGCTGCGCGCTCCCCCGCAGCGACGCGGCGCAATCGATCCCTGGATGCAGGTCGGTGTACCCCACCAGGAACCGGCGGCCGCATCTCGCAAGTGCCTCGTCGGTTATCGCGTCGATCCCGCGTAGGTATTCGTTGTCCCAGTCGATTGCCAGATCGTCAATCATGGCCAGATCGTCGATTATATGCGTAGCCCACGAGGTCGTCTCGCCGTAGTGGAGCTGCATGCCGAAGAACGCCGCGTAGACCTCCGGGCCCAGGTTGGGCCAGAAGATAGGAAAGGTCTCACCCAGCAGTGGCGCGCCGTCCAGTCCGGCTTCGAACGCGTCCACTTGAAACTGCGCGTCAAACCAGCGCTCTTTGAGCGATCCCCAGCCTCGATCCGCCTGCGCCGCGCTCTCGAAGTCCGCGTTGTGGCCGTAGAAGCGCACCGGTGCTCGGTCCAGTACCTCACCCTCGTACCAGGCGTATATGCGCTCCATGCAGCGGTTGAAGTCCGGCTTCGTCTCGAGCTCAACGGTTGGCAGATTGCTCGTCTCCATTCGATGGTCCTCCTGAGCGGTTGCGTGCGGCGCGCACGCTTCGCAGATCACCATACGGCAGCAGAAGTAGCGGGTCAACGCCTTCGGGCGTAACTGCCGCGCGTGGTACTAGCGAGCGCGCAAGCCGTATGAGAACATGAACTGAACGCGCGGCTCGCGTGCCTCGTGCATTTCGGCGAGCTGGTAGTGCCTCGCAAACGCCTGCATCCGGTCCGGTTTCAGATAGGCCGCCAGATTCTCGCGCCGGACCCATACCCAGTCATGCGGCGTACCCGGTCTGCGCTGTTCCAGTTCCGCGTGATACCAGCCACGTCTGCGCTCAGCAGCGCTGAGTGCCGGTGCGGTGGGAACGATCTCCGGAGGTGAAGAGTCATCATCCTCACGGTATCCTTCAAACCCGTCTCCGGTGGTGCGAAGCGCGGCGGTGTAGCGTCGATCGGCAATCACAATCTCGGAGAAATAGAGCGGGATGCGTCGTCCGCGAAACGACAGCTCACCGCGCAGCCGCTCGGCTCTTCCGGGCAGTTCGCGGATAGTATAAGACCAACGGTTATCGGGAACGAGCTCTTCGCGGCTCTGCACGGTCGTGCACGCTGCGACTGTCAACGTGAGCACGGCCGCGGCCAGGACCAATCGCAACGGTACAGATTTCATACGCTAAAGGTACTACGCCGCGCGCAGTGCGGCCAGCGGCAATCCATCTCGCTTGCCTGAGCGACGTCTATCACCAAGGTTGTCTATCTATCATGATTATTCGTATGCTTTGCGTGCAAGGACGGTGGAACATGTGCACAATTGGAAAACGGATACTCCTACTTTCGGCCGTACTGACAATGCTCGGTTCGGGCGTTGGCGTGCATGGTGAGGATTACGAGACGGATCTTGATTATGCGCAGGTTATTAGCGTACGAGCGCATGCCGAAGGTTCCGGAACGTGGCGATTTGAGGTCACGGTGGAGCACAACGACACCGGCTGGGATCACTACGCCGACGCGTGCCCGCTGCAACGTTCACGGATATGGTGGTCGGGAGATGGTTGTCAAGCTCCGCTCGTAGGCATAAGCGGTGCTCGGATGCACCGAGTCGTCTATCATCGCCTTCTCATGCAGCTCTTGACCCTGTCTATACAAGCAAGTTTATCAAACGGTCGGCAACTGAGCACTCCCGTTTCCGCCGTTGACGGAAATTCCGGCGCATTGCTACACTCTGAAGGCAGGGAGTCAGTATTGATGAAGAGGCGTTCCGCTACCGGTGGGGTTCCCCTGGTTGGCATTGTGGCGGCAATCCGGCAACGTTCACCTCAGTGGCAAGCTCAGGATTCACTCTCCGGTGACAGCGCTTTGTACGAGGGATCATTCTCTTCCAGTGATGCCTCAAGGTACGCTGCCATATCGTCTTCGGTTTCCAGATGCTCCATCGCACCCCTGTAAGTGGGTGGCCAAAGATGCCGGGTTACCGCAAACGCGGATTGGCGAAACTGCTTCCTGCTCGCCGAGATCATTGTTTTCATGGAATGGATAGCTGCCACAATCCGGCTCCGGATAAGGGTTCCACAGGCGTTTGACGAGAGGGCCGCTTTGATGAGCCGCAACGCCATCGGACTGGTTATTCGTCCATGAACACAGAGTTTGGTGCTATACTGACGGCAGCTGTTTCTGTTGTCGTGGAACGTTATGGCAACACCATCACGCGGCAAACGGTGTGCAGACTCCGGCGCAACATGGCATATGGGGGGACAATCCGGGATGATTCGCAGTTCTCCGTCGCATCTGTTGGCTGAACGCGAGAAGGAGCTGGATGCGCTGTACCAGATTGCCGCGCTGTACTCCAGGCCACTGGTCGATCTGCAAGCAGTTCTGCGGCAGACCGCTGAAATTGTCGCCGCTTCGTTCGAATTTCCCGAGCACACGGCGGTCGAAATCGCGACCG
>SKLB01000192.1 GCA_007123465.1 Spirochaetales bacterium | reverse complement strand
GGCGGTCTGGGTGAGTACGTGCATCCGGCGTCTTACGTGGCGTCAGCCTGGACCTACGCGGCCAGCGTGTTTGCTACGATGGTTCTGACCCGTGCCACCGCCGCGGCAGAGAGCGCGGATACTGAATCAGCCGCACTGTCGCAAGACTGACCGCAGGATTGTGCCGACTCAACCCGTGCAGCTGGCGCGCTCCTTCAGCGCTGGTGCCTGCTTGCGTGATACCGGTGCTGTGACACGGTATTTGTTTACGAACGCCGCCGGCCGGTAGGTCATCTTGGCCTGTCTCAGTCCGGGATTGCCGAGGTCCTGCTCGCGGTTGATGTAGCGGAAGCGATCCACCAGCGTGGCGGCAAACGCGCTGTTGACGTACTGGTAGGCGCCGCGGTAGCCATCGATCGCCTTCTCGCAGTGGATCACAAAAGAGTCACCCGCGGGCAGCGGTTCACCGAGCGTGTACGCTACCGGGTGGTTATCAACGTAGACCACCATGCCCGAGAGACCAAGCTCGCGGTACAGCTCGAGGGCTTCGCGCGAGGCGCGATAATCGGCAATGTCGTCGCGTCCCTCGCGCCATGTCTCCAGCACCTGCTGCGCATCGGCCACGGTCTCGCGGTCTATGGCGCGCTCAACGTGCTGGTAGTGGGAACGGAATGCGTTTACGTGGTTGCGCTTCTTGTGAAACCGCTTGCCGGGGAGGTCGGCCAGATCCGAGGTGAGGTAGAGGTAGTCGGCGTTGTCACGGTCCTCGGTTATAACGTAGCCGGACGGGGACAGGGTCTGTTGCGCGCGCTCTACATCCGACTGCGACAGGTTCTTGAGGTAGCTGTGTTCGAACAGCCCTTGCAGCAGCCCGCTGTCATCCGGTAAGCCCAGCGGAAGCAGAAAGAACGGCGCCTCATTATAACTGCCGGTTACCACCGGCTCGCCGGAGGGCAGCATCGCTACCTGATAGCCGTACTGCTCGCGGAACAGGTAGAGCCCTGCAAAGGTGAACTCTGAGACACCGTCGGCAACGCCGCCGGATCGAGCCGAGCGCAGCACCGGGATGAGGTCTTCGCGCATCGAGAGTTCTAACGGGGAAAAATCGGGGTAGACTGGAACGCTCATGGCAACAATATATATCTTTTCATATACGATGGCAAATCGCTACACCCGCGGTGCATCTTGGGCCTCGTCGTACTCAAAATCAAGCTCGGGGCGGTTGTGGTAGTCGTAGCCGGATTCCTGGATCTCGTACTCGCCGGCGTGGAAGATAGTCTTGCGCACCCCGTTGTCCGGTACGCGGTATTCGAGTTTGCCGAAGGTCAGCACCACGCCCTTGAACAGGGTGTCTTCAACAACCAGCAGGCTCTTGCGTGATGCCTTCAGCTGTTCACGCAGCTGGGGGACGCGTCGGCGCAGGGTGTTGATCTCGGTCTGCAGGCTGCCCGCGGTTGCGCGCAGCTGTTCGCGGGCCTGCAGCAGGCGCTGGTCATCGTGCCCGTCGCGGATGGCCTTTCCCAGCTGTTCCAGCTTGGCGTCGGTCTGGTCCAGCTGGTCCTGTTTCTCGTCTAGTTCATGGCGGGTCGAGCGATAGGTGAGCAGGAGATTCGGCACTACGCCGATGGCAACCCGGGTCGGCGCCTCATTGAAGTTACCCAGCTTCTTGCACCATAGACTGCCGCCTACAATAATATCGCCGGCAATGAACTCTGAACGGCGGCCGTTGAGCACACAGTGCTTCCAGACGCGCAGATGCGAATGCATGATAGCCTCTTCCACCAGCAGGTGCCCGCGGCAGGTAACGCTGCAGCTCTCCACGTAGCGTGCAAAGAGGTCGCCATCGCACTCGATTTGACCGGCGCCGTTGCCGTTGATGCCGGTCTTGAGCAGGATATTGCCGCCGGCCTTCAGGGTTGCCTTGCCCACGCCCTTGCCGACCTGGATGTCGCCGCTGGCTTCAATCACAAAGCCGTCGGCGATGCTGCCCTCCACCACTACCGAGCCGTCAAAACGGATGTTGCCGGTCTCGTAGTTGACGTTCTTGACCTTGACAACCGGTTCCACAATTACTTTGCGGGCGCTGATTCTGACGTTGCCGTCGCAGGTAGCGTAGAGTTCGGTACGCTCGGGGTTGAGTCGAGTGTTGGCGCCGCCGTTGATCTCTACCGGTCGCGTGTCACGCTCGGCGGCGATGACCCGCCCGGTGACCGTCCTGCCGTCGCGCGCTTCAATCGGCGGCAGCAACTCGGCCAGCAGATCTCCGGCTTCACGGTTGTCTATGAAGTTCAGCTCTTTGAGGTTGATGCGGCCAAAGTCCATCTCGAGGTAGGGCTTGCCGCGGTTGGTATTGAAGTGGTAGTAAATGCGGTTGCTGGTCCCCGCAATCGGATGATCGCCTTCGGCTACCAGTGTGCGTACCCCATACGCCTGCTGTGCGGCAAGACGCTGAACAGCCTGGCGATCGATGCCGAAGATGACGCCGCACTGGTTCAGCTCGTCGTCGATGTCCTCGACGGTGGGCGTGCCGGCACCCTTGTGCGGCGCCTCCAGGGTCACCCAGGCGCTCATCTCGTCCTCTGCGATTTCTACCTCAACCCGCGCCGCCAGCCGGTGGCCCTCGGGCCACTCCACCAGCGCCACCGGTTCAGCAGTGGCCTCCTCGATTACTTCGCGGATTCTGCGGCCGCTGACCCGCGGAATGCGCAGGATCTTCATGCGGTTTTCGATCTGCTCGGGATAGACCGGCCGGCCCCTGGGCGAGGGCGGCCTGACCACCAGGTACGCCCACCCCTTGCGGTAGTAGAGCTCGAAGGTGCCGTCCTGTGATCCTGATTGCTGCTCCATAATCCGGTATAATACCACTGTATGGCCATTCAGCCCACCGCGCAGCAGCAGAGGTACCGCTTCCTGATTATCGACGATGAGCCCGTGGTTCGCGAGGGAATCTCACAGATCATAGACTGGGCCGCTCACGGTTTTGAACTGGTTGGGGCGTGCCGTGATGGACGCGAGGGGCTTCAGGCGCTGGAACGCCTGAAGCCGGACGTGGTTCTGACCGACATATGCATGCCGTTTGTCGATGGCCTCGAGCTGGCTGCCTGGATCTCGGAACAGTATCCGGGTACCAGGACAGTGCTTCTGACCGGCTACGATGAGTTTGAGTATGCGCAGGAAGCGGTCAAGCTGAGAGTCAGTGACTTTCTGCTCAAGCCGATCACCGCCGACGAGCTGCGCGGAATCCTGGAGAAGATCCGCGCTGAGCTCGACCTGGAACGCAATCGTGATCGGCGCTTTGAGCTGCTGCAACAGCAGCTCAAAGAGAGTCTGCCGTTGCTGCGCGAACGCTTTCTGAACCGGCTGATCAGAATGACGCTCGATCCCGATGAAATCCGGCAGCGCATGGCCTTTCTGGAGCTGAGCCTTGCCGGACCCGTCTGCGTCGCGCTGGTATGCGACCTGGACCAGGCCGAGCCGCAGGATCATATCGTCAACCTTGCGGTACACAAGACTATCGCCGAAATAGCTGCAGAGCGCTCCGGCAGCGTGGCGTTCACAACGCCACGCGAACAGTCGGTAGTGATAGTCTCTGCTCCCGATGAAGCCAACGCGCTGTCGCAGGCGCTGGAGTGCGCCGAGCTGATTGCAGAGCGGATCAGCCGTGAGCTTGGTTGCAGTGTCTCTATCGGCGCCGGTGAGGCGGTAATTGGGCTGGAGAATATGTCACAGACCTACCGTGATGCCTCGACAGCGCTCGAGCAGCGCCTGGTGCTGGGGCCGGCACAGATTATTACCGCGCAGCAGCTCGGTGGAGTTCGCATCACTGAGGTTTCGCGGCCGGATGCCGAGTCACGCGCGGCGTACGTCCGCGCGCTCAGAACCGGGGACCGCGGCGGTGCGCAGTCCGCGCTGCGCGAGATTATTGAATCGCTGCAGCGCAGCGAGGGCAGCATGGAGACGCGTTATCTGGTGATGCAGCGGTTGCTGGCCGATGCACTCAACGGGCTCGAAGCGTTGGGCGTTGACGCAACACAGATCACCGAGAAGCCGGAGAATCCGTTTGCGCAGCTGGGCCGGCTGAAGACACTGGAAGACATGCGCGACTGGTTTTTGGGCTTGCAGGATCGGGCACACACACTGCTTGACCAAAGGCAGCGGCAGCATTCAAAATGGAAGGCGGTGGCTGCCGAGGAGTTCATTCGGGCCAACTTCCATCAGCCTGATCTCTCACTGCAGCGCGTATGCAGCGCATTGTCGGTCAGCAAGAGCTACTTCAGTTCAATGTTCAAGGACTGCACCGGGATGACTTTTGTCGAGTATCTGACTTCCGTCAGAATGGAGCGGGCCAAGGAGCTTCTTTCGTACGATAACCTCAGGAGCTACGAGATAGCCGAGCGCGTAGGGTTCCGCGATGCTCACTACTTCAGCCTGACGTTCAAGAAGCAAACCGGCCTCAGCCCCACCGAATACCGCGAAATCGCGCGGCAACAGGCCCAATGAGACGCGCTTCACGCAGTCGGATACAGACTACTATTGCCCTGGCGTTTGGTGCTATCGTCTTCGCTACCGCGCTGATGATGGCGCTGTTGTCATATTCTTTTACCGAAGAGGCGGTACAACGGACCTCTCGCGACTATACCGAGCAGCTGATTGGCCAGGTCCAGACCAACATCGATTCCTATATCACCCATATGCAGAACATCGCCGAGGTTGTCCAGCTGAACGAGCAGGTGCAGGTCTACCTCGCGCAGCGAGAGCAGCTCTCGGCCGAACAACGTGCCCTCTACCGCGCACGCATAACTTCATTTCTGAACTCCATTTCGCGCACCCGTGAAGACATATCGCTGATCCTGATTGTCGGGGATCAAGGCGAGGTCTTGACCCACGACGCCGAAATCACACTGAATCCGGTTGTTGATCTGACAAATCAGGGCTGGTATCGGGCGGCGCGTCAGAACAGCGGGCAGGCGGTAGTCTCCTCGTCGCACGTGCAGAATGTAGTCGAAGGCGAGTACCGCTGGGTGATCACGCTCAGCCGTACAATCAACGATCCGCTCGGTGGTGCGGAGTACGGTGTCATGCTGGTAGACCTCAACTTCTCGGTTATCAACGAACTGGTTAGCCGCATCGGTCTGGGCAAGAAGGGCTACCTGTTCATCGTTGATCCGCAAGGCAGGATTGTCTACCACCCGCGCCAGGAACTCATCTACAGCAACCTGGAGCATGAATACATCGATCTGGTGCTGCAGCGTAGTGGCAGTTCATTCGAGATCGGTGACCAACGCGGGCGGCGCATCTACAGCGTGAGTTCCTCGCGCAACACCGGGTGGCGGATCGTTGGCGTGAACTACGCCGCCGAGATGGTGCGCAACCGCGATACCATCAGCCGCTACTACGTCTACGCAGCGCTTCTGTGTGTGATGGTGGCTCTGGTAGTTTCACTGGTGGTGTCTCATCGCCTCTCGCGGCCGATTCTGCGCCTGCGCGGTTCGATGCAGGCTGTCGAGCGCGGTGACTTCAATATTTCGGCCGATGTCTCGAGCAGGAACGAGATCGGAGACCTGGCGCGCGACTTCAACATCATGATAGCGCAGATCAAGGATCTGATGCGGCGCAACGCCGAAGAACAGGAACTCAAGCGCAAGAACGAGCTGCTGGCGCTGCAGAATCAGATTACGCCACACTTTCTCTACAACACGCTGGACTCGGTTATCTGGATGGCCGAGGGTCGCCAGCACGCCAACGTAGTCAAGACCGTTTCGGCGCTGGCGCGCATGCTGCGGCTTTCGGTGAGCCGCGGAAGCGAGCTCATCATTATTCGCGACGAGATCGAGCATATCAGGAACTACCTGACTATCCAGAAGATCCGCTATCGCGACATGCTCGACTTTTCAATCGATGTCGACGCGTCGATCATGCACCTGAGAACGCCCAAGGTAATTCTGCAGCCGCTGGTGGAGAACGCCATCTACCACGGAATCAAGAACAAGGAAGCCGGCGGCCGGGTTACCGTCAGCGGTACGCTCTCCGGCGGACAGGTTGTGCTGGCGGTAGCGGATGACGGAGTGGGCCTGGGTCACAACCCGCTGTATGCCGATTCCCGCGCCCGCCAGAAGCACACGCTAATCAATGGAAGCCGCAGTCGGGTGGGCGTGCGCAACGTGCACGAACGCATCCAGCTCTACTTTGGTACGCAGTACGGGCTCTCGTTCCACAGCAACAACGGCAGCGGGACGCTGGTTGAGGTGCGCCTGCCGGTTGTCGAGTCCAACGGAGACAGCAATGAGTAGTGGACGCTGGACGCTGGTAGTTATGCTGACGGTCAGCCTGGTGATAGCGGGGCTGGCCTGGCCGCGCATCAAGCCGATGATAGAGCCGCGTGGTGGTGAGACCGTCTACGTTGTGCTCAAGACTACCGGACCTCATATGGAGTTCTGGCAGATCGTACGCGCCGGGATGGAGGCCGCCGCCACCGAATTCGACGT